>JBBRDR010000045.1:0-19635 GCA_038203745.1 Burkholderiales bacterium
CCTCCCCCAGCAAGACGAAAACCATATCATTGCTGAGCGCCGCGCCAAGCTCGCCGAATGGCGTGCCACCGGCAAAGCCTACCCGAACGATTTCTCGCGTGAGAACACCGCCGGCAAGATCATCGAGGTGTACGAATCAAAAACCGGTGAGGAACTCGAAGAAACGCCGGTGGAAGTTAAAGTCGCCGGGCGCATTATGTTGAAGCGCGTCATGGGCAAAGCCTCGTTCATCACCATTTCCGACGTCTCTGGCCGCATTCAGCTTTATGTTGCCCGTGACAAGATCGGCGAAGAGACTTACACCGCCTTCAAGCGCTGGGATACCGGCGATATCGTCGGCGCAATCGGCACGCTGTTCCGCACCAAAACCGGTGAACTCACGGTGCAATGCTCGGAAATCCGCCTGCTCTCCAAGTCGCTGCGTCCGTTGCCCGAAAAATTCCACGGCCTGACCGACCAGGAGCAGAAGTACCGCATGCGCTACCTCGATTTGATCATGAACGAGCAGTCGCGCTTCACCTTTGCCGCGCGCAGCCGCATGGTGCAGTCCATTCGCAACTACATGACACACCATGACTTCCTCGAAGTCGAAACCCCGATGATGCACCCCATCCCCGGCGGCGCTTCAGCACGCCCGTTCAAGACACACCACAACGCGCTGGACATGGAGCTCTTCCTGCGCATTGCACCCGAGTTGTATCTGAAAAAACTAGTCGTTGGCGGTTTCGAGAAGGTCTTCGAGATGAACCGCAACTTCCGTAACGAGGGGATGAGCCCGCGCCATAATCCCGAGTTCACCATGATGGAGTTCTACGAGGCTTACACCGAATACCGCAAGCTGATGGACTTCACCGAAGGTCTGCTGCGCCACGCGGCACGTGAAGCGCTGGGTACCGAGGTGTTCGAGTATCAGGGGCGCACGCTCGACCTCTCCAAGCCCTTTGACCGGCTAACCATGGTCGAAGCTGTGATCAAATACCATCCGCAATACACCTGCGAACAACTGAACGACGCCGACTGGCTACGTCAGAAGCTGACGGCCATGAAGGTCGAGCTTAAGCCGGGCATGGGTCTGGGCACCCTGCAACTGCTGATATTTGAAGAAACCGCTGAAGCCGAGCTGTGGGACCCGACTTTCATCATTGACTACCCGGCCGAAATCAGCCCGCTGGCGCGTAGTAGCAACGACAACCCGGACATCACCGAGCGCTTTGAACTGTTCATCGTCGGCCGTGAAATCGCCAACGGCTTCTCCGAGCTGAACGATCCGGAAGTCCAGGCCGAACGCTTTCTCGCCCAGGCTAAGGCCAAGGATGCGGGCGACGAAGAGGCGATGTACTACGACGCCGACTTCATCCGCGCCCTGGAATACGGCCTGCCACCGACCGGCGGCTGCGGCATCGGCATTGACCGTCTGGTCATGTTGCTCACCGACTCGGCCAATATCCGCGACGTCATCCTCTTCCCGCAGATGCGCCCTGAGTGATACACCGCAAGGTGTATCGCGAAGAAGTCCCGCCACGCGGGACGCCCTTCCCAACATTGTCTTTGGTCATGCCGTGAACATTCATTGACATTGCCATCGCAGAAAAAGCATTCCATACTAAATACTGGCTTTTCCGTACAATTCCTGAGGGGCATTGTTGTAATCGTTTGTATCTAGTGTCGGCGAGATACCTGCCATCGGCGTTTATCGCTCACCACCTACTATTCCGTGAGGCGAAACATGAAAAATGAAAACTGCAGAACCCACCCGATGAAAGTCGCAGCACACACTTTGGCTTTAACCGGTCTGACCGCCATCGTCCTCATGGCCAGCAATCCAGCTTATGCGCAGCGCAGCTATGGCGCCAGCGCACCGATGAACGAAAACGGTTCTTATACTGAAACCCAACGTCCACAGCCCCAGCCACAACAGCAATACAACAACACCTGCCGCGACTGCGGTACCGTCGAAGTCATCCGCGAAGTCCAGCAGGATGGGCAAGGCTCCGGGGTCGGCATTATTGGCGGTGCTGTGCTCGGTGGTCTGCTCGGCAACCAGATCGGGGGCGGGCGTGGCAAGACTGTTGGTGCTGTGGTTGGCGCGGTCGGTGGCGGCTACGCCGGCAACGAAATCGAAAAAAATGTACGCAGCACAAAATCCTATGACATCACGGTGCGGCTTGACGACGGCAACACCCGGGTATTTTCGCAACCACAACCGCCCGCATTTCAGAACGGGGATCGTGTCCGGATAAACAACGGCCAGCTTAGCCGCATGTAATACAGTTATGCATTAACACCAAAGCGTCCTGTGGGGCGCTTTTTCTTTGCAGTTATTTGGACAAATAATCTCGGTTCAGGCTGCACCACTCTAGGTGCTAATATTCATTCTTTGAACCCAACATGCCTCGGGAGACCCTTATGAAATTTGAAACCCTCGCCCTGCACGCCGGCTACAGCCCCGAACCCACGACCAAGGCGGTTGCTGTACCCATCTACCAAACCACTTCGTATTCATTTGACAATACACAGCATGGTGCCGACCTGTTTGACCTGAAGGTGGCCGGCAATATCTATACGCGCATCATGAACCCGACACAAGACGTGCTGGAGAAACGCATTGCCGCCATTGAAGGTGGCGTTGGCGCTCTGGCCGTCGCCTCCGGTATGACGGCCATCACCTACGCCATCATGACCATTGCCGAAGCGGGCGATAACATCATCTCGGCGTCAACGCTCTACGGCGGAACCTACAATCTCTTCGCCCATACCTTGCCGCAATATGGCATTGAAACGCGCTTTGCCGACTACAGCGATCCGGCCACTTTTGAGAAACTGATCGACGGCAAAACAAAAGCTATTTTCTGCGAATCGGTCGGCAACCCGCTCGGCAACATCACCGATTTCGAAAAACTTGCCGAAATTGCCCACCGCAATGGCGTGCCGCTGATTGTTGATAATACGGTCCCGTCGCCCTACCTGTGCCGCCCCTTCGAGCATGGAGCTGACATCGTCGTGCATTCGCTAACTAAGTACATCGGCGGCCACGGCAATTCGATCGGCGGCATCATCGTCGACTCGGGAAAATTTCCTTGGTCCGAGCATAAGGTAAAATTCAAACTCCTGAACGAACCCGTTGTCTCATACCACGGCGTGGTCTATACCGAAGCGTTGGGAGCTGCGGCCTTTATCGGTCGGGCTCGCGTTGTGCCATTACGCAACATGGGTGCCGCCATTTCCCCTTTTAACGTTTTCCTGATCCTGCAGGGTTTGGAGACCCTCCCCTTGCGTATGGATCGCATCTGCGAAAATGCCGTAAAGGTCGCCCAGTTTCTCAAGGGGCACGCCAAAGTGTCGTGGGTCAACTATGCCGGACTCCCTGATCACAAGGATCATGGCCTTGTACAGAAATACATGGGTGGCAAGGCTTCCGGCATTCTTACTTTTGGGGTCAAAGGAGGTACTGCAGGCGGCGGGCGCTTCCAGGATGCACTTAAGTTATTTACCCGCCTGGTCAACATTGGCGATTCCAAATCACTGGCCTGCCATCCTGCCTCAACAACGCATCGCCAACTCGGGCCGGAAGAAATGCTCAAGGCCGGGGTTTCAGAAGACATGATCCGTCTATCGATCGGCATCGAACACATCGATGACTTGATCGATGATCTTGAGCAGGCATTGTCCGCCTAAATCCGTTTATCTGGGAAACCCGGCCTGTCGGCGGGTTTTTTGCGTATTCATATTTTTTTAAGGTAGGCTTTATCTTTACCTTAGTCATACACTATCAAACCAATGAACGCTGACGAACGCTTTACGTCGCTGCCGAATATGTATGCCGACGACGACGAAATTAAACGTTATGCCGGGTTACTCGATAGTCTTGGCGTCGGCTTGATGGTGTTTTCGTCTAACACTACTCTCTATTTTACAAATGCTGTGGCCAGCAAGTTACTTGTAAACTCGCACCCCAATTGGCTAAACGAGAGTGGCCAGCCGATTGCCGAGGCCGACCTGCCCATGAATCAAGCGCTGCGAAGCGCACACCCGGTTTTTGACAGCATTATGGCACTCAACAACGATGGCGCTTCCTCAATCGTTCTGAGTGCTAATGCGATCCCAGTGTTATCCAAAGACGACAGCATTCGCCGGATTCTTCTAACGCTGGATGACATTTCCCACCTCAATGAACTCAAACAGGAAATCGGGCATCTGGCGACGCATGACCCGCTGACAGGTGCTTTCAACCAACGCAAGATTAGGCAACTACTGGAAAACGAAATTGTCCGCGCGCAACGTTACGGCACCCCCTTCACCCTGGCGCAACTTGATATCGATTTATTCCGGCCGCTATGCGAGAAACATGGGAGTGCCACAGGCAATCTTGTTCTGGCCGGTGTTGGCAAACTACTGTGCGAGAGTGCTCGTGAAATGGACGTCGTTGGACGCGTAGGTAACGACGAGTTCATGCTGATCATGCCAAATGTCCGCCTCAACGATGCCATCATCGGTGTGGAGCGCCTGCGTGCGCTGATTGAAGAACACGTTTTCACTCCTGACAAACTGCATGTCACCATCAGCGGCGGTGTGACCGAATATGCCGGTGAGAATGCCACGTTACTCATTGAACGCAGCAATGCTCTTCTTATCAATGCCCGTGAATCTGGTCGCAACCGACTTTGCCAGGATGTCGATATCTTTTAATCGCCGACTTAACGTACTTCTTCAACCAGCAGCCAGATGCTGCGGTTATCACTGCCCTGCATACTCCCCGTACTCAGGTTGCCGCGCTCCTGGTTCGACACTTGCTGACGGGTGCCACCAAGTTCGATCCATTCGCCCAAACGACCGGAAACTGTTGTTGAAAGACGCTGCGTATTGACGCTACCGTAGCCCTGATTTCCGCGCATATCGTTCTGCGGGCTAATTTCCAGTGTAACCCGGTCACCCGACAGACGTGGCTCAGCATAAAAACCCTGACCGCTATCACGATAAACCACCGTATCGGTCACCGTGGCGCCATTAGGCCCCCGTACCACCTGACGTATGGGCAAAGGGATCGATTGCCCTATATTGATGAACGCCCGGCCACCTTCAACCACGCGCACTGATTGAGCACTGCGTACCGATCCAGAACCTTGCGATTCACCGACCTGCGCCCCAGCAACTGAATCACCCCGTCGGATTTCAATGCGAGCGCCACCAGACACCACTCCAGCCGGCGGCTGAACAATACGCGTACTCCCGGACTCGATTCGGCCGTAGGCCTGCGCTCCGTTGCGTAACATCGTCTCATCCCGATTTTGTGCAACATTAATCATGAGCATACGTAAAGGTGTATCGATGGCGGCCAAAGCCTGCTTGATCTGGGCCCGGTTGTTGCGCGACGCTCTCAGAATGAGTTGATCACTCATTCCTGATAGAGTGCCACCGGGTTCAAGTAAGGTCTGCAACACAGGAAGCACCTGATCGACTGTACGGTGCCTGAGCGGGATGATCTCAACGTCCTGCTGAGCCAGGACCATTAGGGGAAGGCACAAACAAAGCGCACTCAACAAGCGACGCATCATCATCTCCTAGGCCAGATGCGGCAGAGATAGATACTCACGGGAGCGCATCTCAGTCAAACGGCTCACAGTTCGCGAAAATTCCCCAGCCTGCGTACCTTCGGTATAAAGCAGCTCGGGTTCGCAATCAGCAGCAGCAATCAATTTGACTCTGTGATCATAGAGGACATCGACCAACCAGGTGAAGCGTCGCGCCACAGATGACATACTGACTGACATTTTAGGAATACTTGAGAGCAGCAGTGTGTGATAGCTGCGAGCCAATTCAAGATAATCATTTTGAGAACGCGGACCATCGCAGAGTGAGTCAAAATCAAACCAGATCACGCCATTGCCCTGGCGTCGAGTCGGAATAAGACGCCCCAGCACCTCAACGCCACCCCCTGGAACACCCTCGTCTCCTGACATTGCGGCAAAGAACTCAAGCATTTTATGCTCAGCCCCTGCATCATCCGGGCTGTGGAATATTTCCATTTGTTCCAATGTGCGCAACCGGTAATCAACACCGGAATCGACTTCCAGAACATCCACATTTGATTTGATCAGTGCAATAGTGGGAAGGAAATTCTCACGCTGCAGACCGTTCGGATAAAGTTTGTCCGGCGGGTAATTTGAGGTCATGACAAAAACCACGCCCCGTGCAAACAAGGCCTCGAGCAATCGCCCAAGAATCATCGCATCGGCAATATCCGAAACATGAAATTCGTCGAAGCATATCAACCGGCACTCAGCAGCAATATGCTCAGCCACTTTGGCCAGAGGATCGTCGTCGCCTTTGAATGCATTCAACTGACGATGGACACTCTGCATGAAGGCATGAAAATGAATACGCCGCTTGCGCACATAAGGTACCGAGTCGTAGAAGCAATCCATCAGGAAACTCTTCCCACGGCCGACACCACCCCAGAAATACACGCCACGCGGAACCTCTGGCGGCGAGAACAACCGGCGTAATGTGCTACGACGACCCACTTTGAAAGAAAGCAACTGATAGTAAAGGCCCTGCAAGCGCTCAGCAGCTGAACGTTGTGCCGCATCAGCCGAAAAGCCGCGAGCAGCCAATACAGCTTCGTAGGCATCGAGCATACCGCGCTCTGGAACTTTAAGAATTCGATAGGGCATTAAATGCACTCGGCGAGTAAGTTTGGATGAGGAATCCTCTACTGTTTTGTCACACAACAGAGGTCATAGCGCTGATCATCAAATCAACTGACCACAGAAAATTTTGATGGTTCGATTCTGAAACCACATGAGCATACTAAGCACTCAAAACCTGCTCAGAAGAATTGTGCAGTGGATACGTGAACAAAACCAGTATATATTTGCTCAAATGATCAGAAAAAGTTAACTGAGCATTAGGAAATACAGGTGTTTTCCTATTCCTCGCAAGGGTCTTTATGAGTGCACAGCCATTTCTATTCTTCAGCCTTCTGGCAGATCGAAAGTTTAATCCGGGTGCTGTAGAATTTATTTTGGGCGAAGGCGATATGAATGCCTTACTGCCACTGATCGCGGATGATCGTTTCTCTTCTTTTTCTGCTTCCTTTCCCTGTTTCATTGACAACGACCACGGAAAAAGGCTACCTCCCGAGTTGCTGGAATCACTGGTGGATAGCGGTTGCCAGATCCTTGAAAACGGGTATTCGTTCCACTCTGACGAACAGACTAAACCGGAACTTCCCTCTTCTGCTCACTGGTTAAGCGGCAACTGGTATTACTCCCAGCCAGCCAAGCTTTCGATCAACCAAGCCACCTCGCGCACGCTTTCGCTCAGACTCCTGCAATTGGTTGCCACAGATGCCGACACTTTTGAAATTGAGGCGATCTTTCGGCAGAATCCAGTTCTGGCGTACCATCTCATACGCCTTGTCAACTCGATCGGGATCGGCGTGGGGAGGCATATTTCCAGTTTCTCTCAAGCCATTCTCATTCTCGGTCGCCAACAACTCAAGCGCTGGTTGAACCTGATGTTATTCGCGGCAAGCCGCGATGATTACCGTTCCGCCATGTTGTTGGCACGTGTCGCCATCCGCTCACGCAGCATGGAGTTGCTGGCCAAAGCCGGAGGACATGATCGCACAGCCCAGGAAAATGCCTTCATGACTGGCATGTTCTCGCTGCTGGGCGTTTTGTTTGGCATGCCATTAGCTGAAGTTCTTAACCCGCTGAAGCTTAACGACTCAGTGGCAGCTGCCGCACTCAAGCACGAAGGTGTGTTGGGACGAATGTTGCAGGCTGTCGAGTACGCAGAATGCGCTGAACAATCCGGACTAACTGATCTGCTTGGCCAACTGTCCTTATCGACAAATGACTTTAATCTGCTCAGTCTTGAGGCACACCATTGGATGCTCGGTGTCATCCACGACAATCAGGACGTTGTCGGTGTCTAAAGCGCTCATTTCCCGGTGTCTCTATCTTTGTGCGCAGGCAAAAGACTTGAGCGGAGATGAACTCGCCCGTACGCTTATTGAGTTACAAGAAGAGCTTCAAACACTTCAAACAAACAACACAGAAAATGCATCAGACATTACGCCGCTAGCCGCCATCGAAGGCTGGATACCGCAGCCGGTTATCACGATGGACATGGCAGGCTACATCACCGACTGGAACAAGGATGCTCAAGTTCTGTTCGGCTACACCACAAACGAGGCTATTGGCCAGCACGTCTTGTTTCTGTATGCGGATGAACCCGGTGATCAAAACAACGAGATATACGAACTGTTTCTCGATCATGGCAGTCCCTTGATGGAGGTACGGCGCCGCAAAAAATCCGGGGAGATATTTCGCGCCAACCTTTCCTTGTCCCATATCCGGGATAAAAACAACGAGCCTGTCGGAATGATGGCCCGCCTTTCGGAAGTTACCGATCGACTATCGGTTGAAGAAAAACAACGTCTGCATGCACGGATCATTGAGGGTAGCGAGGAAGGCATTCTGATCACAGATGGTGAAGAACGCATTGTGTCAGTCAACTCGGCGTTCTCACGAATTACAGGCTATTCCGCAGGAGAAGCCATTGGCGAGACGCCCGATTTGCTGCGTTCCGGTGTTCATGGTGCCGATTTCCGGGCGCAAGTACACGCAGCAATGCACGGCGCGGGTGCGTGGCATGGTGAAATCATCGGCAAACGAAAAAATGGCAACCTGTTTCCGCAATCAGTATCAATTGGAGTCGTGCGTAATGCAGAGGGTGTTGTTACTCATGCCTTCTCGATTTTTTCAGACATCAGTGTCTTGCGTGCAGCCGAAGAACGCATGCAGAAAATCGTCAACTACGATAGCCTGACTGGCTTGCCAAATCGTACGCTGTTCCACCAACTGGTCGAACAGACCCTGACCTCCGCGCGCCGCAATAACGATCATGGCGCTCTGCTGGTCATCGACCTTAACCGTTTCACCTCGGTAAATGATTCACTCGGCCATGATGTTGGCGATGAATTGCTGCGCCAGGTTGGCCAACGCTTCAGGGAGGCACTGCGCGATGAAGACATACTGGCCAGAATCGGTGGAGATGAATTTGTTGTGGCCTTAGTCAGTGTACAGAAGCGTGAGCACAGTGGTCTGGTGGCAGAAAAATTATTGACTGCCCTCGAAACACCTTTCGTAATCGGCTCGCACGCCCTGCACATTAGTGCCAGCATCGGTATTGCTACATACCCTGAAGACGGCTCAGATACGGCAGCATTGGAACGCTTTGCCGACGTAGCCATGAAACGTGTGCAACTTAACAACGAATCTGGCTACCTGTTCTACAGTCCGGAAATGAACATACGCGCCAAAGAACAATGGCAACTTGAAGGCGAATTACGGCAGGCATTGACCAGTCAACAACTGTTGTTGTACTACCAGCCCAAAGTCAGTTTGCGTAGCGGACAAATCGTTGGCGCCGAAGCGCTTATCCGCTGGTCTCATCCTGAACACGGCATGATTCCACCAGGAAAATTTATACCGCTTGCCGAAGAAACCGGTCTCATCCTTGAACTGGGGAGTTGGGTGCTCGAGGAAGCATGTCGCCAGATCAGGAGTTGGCTGGATGCAGGGCTCGAATTGGTTCCGGTTGCCATCAACCTCTCGGCGCGCCAGTTTGATAACCAGCTTCCTGAACGTTTACTGGCAGCTATTGAGCGCCATGGCGTTCCTTGCGAATTTCTCAAGCTGGAAATTACTGAAAGCCTTCTCGTGCGCGGCCCGGAAAACGTCATTCCAATTATGAATAAGTTGGCAAGCATCGGATTTCAGCTATCTCTCGATGACTTTGGCACTGGCTATTCCAGTCTCGCCTACCTGAAGAAGTTTCCGATCACAACGCTCAAAATTGACCGCTCTTTTGTGACCGGAGTACCGGGTGATGAAAATGACTGCGCCATCGCACAAGCCATTGTCACCATGGGTAAACAACTGCGTCAGGAGATCGTTGCCGAGGGTGTTGAAACCCCGGAGCAAATGGCATTCCTGCGTAATCTTGGGTGCGACCAATTGCAAGGCTACTTGTTCAGCCCGCCGGTTTCTGCCGAAAAATTCAGCAATATGGTCAGGGAAGGGCGGCGCCTGGCCCTCGACTGAGGATATCGCACTCTGCCGCCATTCATTCCTGAATGCACTGGCAGCCCTCGCTATAAGTAATCCCTCCAGAAAAGCCGGGGGATATTTAATTCAGATCGATTGCGTGATGTTTGAGATCGTCAAGACTAACGATCTCCAATGAGGCTTCATTACAGGCATTAAGTACAACGTGTGGTGCCATTCCTGCCTGCAGAGCTTCGCGCCAGCGGGCAGCACATAAACACCAGCGGTCACCGGGATGCAGTCCGTTAAAGTCGAATTCGGGGCGTGGCGTCGAAAGATCATTTCCACGCTGCTTGGAGAAGTCTAGAAACTCGGCAGTCAACACCACGCAGAGGGTATGACTACCGACATCTTCCTCGCTGGTATTACAACAACCATCACGGAAAAATCCGGTCAGAGGCTTGTCGCTACAACGCCCAAGCGGACCACCAAGGACGTTGCGCTGAACACCACCGAACTCTTCGGGCTTCATGCCAGCTCATCAATCCAGGCTTGCTGGATGGCTTCCAGTATTTTTTCGCCACAGTGCTTTGTATCGTCGTCAAAATCGGGTAAAGCCGTAACCCAGTTCATCAGATCAACAAAATTTATCTTCAGCGGATCGACCTCGGGGTGGTTTTCAGAAAGCTCGATGGCCAGATCGTTGATATCAGTCCATTTCATGATTATTTCCTCACGCCTTCCTTGGTCATGTTGATCGAGTATCGTGGAATCTCGATCACCAGCGGCACTTCATTGACGAGGGTCTGACACGACAGCCGGGAATTCGGTTCCAGCCCCCAGGCCTTGTCGAGCAAATCGTCTTCGAGTTCCTCTGAGGGCACAAGGGCATTGAATCCCTCGCGCACAACAATATGGCAGGTTGTGCAGGCGCAAGACATCTCGCAGGCATGTTCGATGGCAATACCGTTCTCAAGCAGGTTCTGACAGATTGACTCCCCTTCTCGGGCTTCAATAACTTTACCTTCAGGGCATAGCTCGATATGCGGCAGGACAATAATTTGCGTCACGCAGGTTCTCCCAGACTTTTTGACGAACTTGAAGAGTCCGTGCTGTTCTCAATATCGTCAATACTCTTGCCGGCAAAAGCACGTCGGATCGATTTATCCATTCGTCGGGCAGCAAAATCCTTGGTATCGGCTTCAAGATCATCCATGGCCAGCGTAATATGCCGGCGATTATCACCGAGTGTGGTGGTCTGCAACTTGGCGATGGCATCCTCTATTCTGAAAATCTGTTCTTGAGAGAGAAGGTCTCCATCACTCTTCAAGGCCGATTGCACGGCTTCAATCAGACGCTGCGCTTCAACCTGCGCTTCCTTCAGTGCGCGTCTGAGCGCATCGTCTTTGGTGTGCGTCATGGAGTCCTTGAGCATATTGGCGATCTCATCATCCGAGAGGCCATATGAGGGCTTGACCACAATGCTCGCCTCCGCGCCTGAAGTCAGTTCGCGTGCCGCAACAGCAAGCAATCCGTCTGCATCCACCTGGAACGTCACCCTGATGCGTGCCGCACCCGCCACCATCGGTGGAATACCGCGCAACTCAAAGCGAGCCAGAGAACGGCAATCACTCACCAGTTCGCGTTCGCCCTGAACGACATGAACAGCCAGTGCCGTCTGTCCATCGCGGAAAGTTGTGAATTCTTGTGCGCGGGCAACGGGAATTGTCGAGTTCCGCGGAATAATTCTTTCCACCAACCCGCCCATGGTTTCCAGCCCGAGAGACAACGGAATAACATCGAGCAGCAACCAGTCATCACCGACGTCACGATTACCCGCCAGTAAATTGGCCTGCGTTGCCGCCCCCAAGGCAACGACCTTGTCGGGATCCAGATTATTCAACGGCTCCTGCTTGAAAAATTCGCCAACGGCATGTTGAATTTGCGGCATGCGTGTTGCCCCGCCGACCATGACCACACCATTGATTTCAGCGACCGACAAACCGGCATCGCGCAGCGCTTTCTTGACCGGTTGAATGGTCTTGGCAACCAGCGTTTGTGATATCTCGGCAAAAATCTCCGTCGATAATTTTAAATCAACCACTTCACCGCTGTTCAAGCGCGCCGAAATTGGTGCAACACCATGTGGCGTCAGATACTCCTTGGCCTCACGAGCGCAAGTCAAGAGTAAGCGGGCATCTTCAATGGATAGAGGATTCAGTTTGGCTGCTTCAATAATCCAGCAAAAAATTCGTTGATCAAAATCATCACCGCCCAAGGCTGAATCACCTCCGGTGGAGAGCACCTCAAAAACACCTTTGGACAACCTAAGAATCGAGATGTCGAAAGTGCCTCCGCCCAAGTCATAGACGGCATAGACACCTTCGGCTGCATTATCCAGGCCATAGGCGATAGCCGCCGCTGTGGGTTCATTCAATAAACGAAGAACAGAAAGGCCGGCCAACTTCGCTGCATCTTTGGTTGCCTGACGCTGCGCATCGTCAAAATAGGCAGGAACAGTAATTACCACACCAACCAGTTGGCCACCAAGTGCCGCTTCGGCACGCAAACGCAAGGTTCGTAAAATATCTGCAGAAACTTCCACCGGACTTTTAACACCAGCAACCGTACGCAATCGAACCATCCCCGGCGCGTCGTCGAAATCATACGGCATCGATTCGCGATGAGCGATGTCCTTAAGTCCGCGACCCATGAAACGCTTTACCGAAGCAATTGAATTGCGCGGATCTTGTACTTGCCGGTCTTGTGCCTCATACCCCACATCGACGTTGCCGTCAGCATGGTAACGAACGACTGAAGGCAGCAAGGGGCGACCCAATTCGTCACTGATGACCACTGAAAGACCGCTTCGTACGGTAGCTACAAGCGAATTAGTGGTACCTAGATCAATGCCGACCGCAAGTTTATGCTGGTGAGGTGCGGCGGATTCTCCGGGTTCTGAAATCTGCAAAAGTGCCATGAAATTCCTAGTGCGGGGTTTCTTAATATTAATTCTGAATTTAAGACTCAAGCGCTTCCATGGCTTCATCTATTTCAAACAGCAGTTTCTCAAGAAACATCAGTCGGCGTACAAGATCAGCGCCCATCGTAAAGTCTTGCTGCTCATCAAGCACTTCGGCAAGTTGGTCATAACGTCTGTTCATCCGTTGCTTTACGCGATGATGCAATTGCTCGAGTTCGTTTTGTTCACGTCCGTTACGCGCTTCGGCAACCGCTTCGCGCCATTCCATCTGCTCCATGAGAAATTCGGGCGGCATGGCCGTATTGTTCTCACCACCCACATCTTGTCCGCCAAGGCTCAGCAAGTACTGTGCTCGCAACAAAGGTTTTTTCAGTGTTTGGTAGGCTTCATTAACACGCGTCGCCCACTGCAATGAAAGTCGCCGCTCAGCATCACCGGCGTTGGCAAATCTATCCGGATGAACCTGCGTCTGGATCTCGCGATAGCGTTTGTCCAGCGCTGTCGTTTCCAGGCGGAAAGCGCGCGGCAAATCGAACAAGGCGAAATGATCAGCGTTGAAATCCATTTAGTTCCTGACGGTTGTGATGCGTACAGTCATGAGCAAACCCAGAATTAGACTGGTACACCCAAGAGGAGTACGACAAGTACGGCAAGTACAGGCAAAACGTACTAACGACCCAGCACCTAAACGTTGAAGCTTTCGCCGCAGCCGCAAGCGTCCTTGACATTAGGGTTATTGAACTTGAAGCCCTCGCTTAAACCTTCACGAGTGTAATCCAGTTCTGTGCCATCAAGGTAGGGTAGACTCTTGGCATCGATCAACACCTTGACACCATACGACTCAAACGCGACATCATCCGGATCAGCGACATCGACAAACTCGAGTTTGTAGGCCACCCCGGAACAGCCGCTGGTGCGTACACCAAGACGCAGACCAATCCCTTTGCCGCGCTTGACCATATAACTGGCAACATGTTTTGCCGCCTTTTCGGAAAGCGTAACCGCCATTGCACTATCTCCTTCTAAACCGTAGTCGTTCCGCTTTAAGCGTTTTGTTTCTTTTTGTAATCAGCTACTGCTGCCTTGATCGCGTCTTCCGCGAGGATGGAACAGTGAATCTTTACCGGCGGTAGCGCCAACTCCTCGGCAATCTGGGTATTCTTGATATCCAGCGCCTGATCAATGGTCTTGCCCTTGACCCACTCGGTCACTAGGGACGACGAGGCTATCGCCGAACCACAACCATAGGTTTTGAACTTGGCATCTTGAATGATGCCGTCCTTGCCAACCTTGATCTGCAGTTTCATCACGTCGCCACAGGCCGGTGCACCAACCATGCCGGTTGCCACACCATCCTCTTCCTTGTCGAAGGAACCCACGTTACGCGGGTTTTCATAATGATCCAGTACTTTTACGCTATATGCCATGATTGTTTCTCCAGTATTTCCAACTTAGTGTGCTGCCCACTGAACCGTGCTCAGATCAACGCCGTCCTGCACCATTTCCCACAGCGGCGATAGTTCGCGCAGCTTGCCGATTTTTTCATGCAGTAATTTTATCGCGTAGTCGATTTCTTCCTCGGTATTGAAACGACCCAACGTAAAGCGAATCGAGCTGTGTGCCAGTTCATCCTCACGACCAAGTGCACGCAGCACATACGAGGGCTCAAGTGACGCCGAAGTACACGCCGAACCGGACGATACGGCGAGATCCTTGATAGCCATCAGCATCGATTCACCTTCAATATAGGCAAAACTGATGTTGAGGTTATGCGGAACACGGTGCTCCATATCCCCGTTGATGAAAACCTGATCAATATCCGATAGCCCTTTGAGCAAGCGATCACGCAGAGCACCGATACGCTTGTTTTCCGGGATCATTTCTTCGCGCGCAAGACGGAAAGCCTCACCCATACCAACAATCTGATGAGTGGCTAATGTGCCCGAGCGAAAACCTCGCTCATGGCCGCCGCCATGCATCTGTGCTTCCAGACGGACACGCGGCTTGCGACGAATATAAAGCGCGCCAATACCTTTCGGCCCGTAGGTTTTGTGCGCCGAGAAACTCATCAGATCAACTTTGAGTTTGGCAAGGTCGATCTCAAGCTTGCCGGTCGCTTGAGCGGCATCGACGTGAAAAATAATGCCCTTCTCGCGGCAAATTTCACCGATCTCGGCAATCGGTTGAATGACACCGATCTCGTTGTTGACGAACATCACCGAAACCATAATGGTGTCTGGCCGTAACGCCGCTTTGAACACAGTCATGTCGAGCAGACCGTCTTCCTGCACATCCAGATAAGTCGCCTCAAACCCCTGACGCTCAAGTTCGCGGTAGGTATCAAGCACCGCTTTGTGCTCAGTTTTCAGGGTGATCAAATGCTTGCCCTTGCCTGAATAGAAATTCGCTGCACCCTTGATGGCCAGATTGTTCGACTCGGTCGCACCGGAAGTCCACACAATTTCTTTCGGGTCTGCATTAACCAGCTTGGCCACTTCGTCGCGCGCTTCTTCAACCGCCGCTTCCGATTCCCAGCCAAAGGCGTGCGAACGCGAAGCCGGGTTGCCGAACTTTTCAACCAGGTAGGGAATCATTTTCTCCGCCACACGCGGATCAACCGGTGTGGTTGCCGAATAATCCAGATAGATCGGCAGTCTCAGCATTTCATTCGCTCCATTCTTTCTGTTAGACCGCAATTGCAGTCAGTCGCCGCAATTTTTCTATTGTTGCTTGCAGCGTCATTAAAAAATCTTCAATTTGCTCTGCCGTATTGTTTGCCCCGAGGCTGATACGTACGGCAGAACGTGCCAGTTCGGGCGCCACGCCCATCGCTCTCAGCACATGCGATGGCTCAGGATTGGCACTTGAACAAGCCGACCCGCTGGCTACCGCGAACCCGGCCCGATCCAGCTGCCCAACCAATGTTTCACCATCCAGATTCGGCACAGCGAAATAGACCGTATTTGGCAAACGTTCGACACCGGCACCAAAAAGAACGGCCCCCATGGCAGACAAGCCCTGCTCCAGCCGGACTCGCAAGGCAAGAAGCTTTGGCGTCGTCTCAGTTAAACGTTGAACAGCCAAATCACAGGCCACGCCAAAACCGACAATCGCTGCAACGTTTTCAGTGCCGGAACGCAATCCATGCTCCTGCCCGCCACCCGCGATCAACGGTTCAAGCTCAACCCGTTTATCCAGAACCAGCGCAGCCGCACCCTTCGGTCCGCCGATTTTGTGTGCTGAAAGTGTCATCGCTTGCACGCCACGTGCATTCAGACTGCGAAAATCCACCGCCACTTTACCCACGGCCTGAACAGCATCGCTGTGGAACAAGGCGCCAGCCGCCTTCGCTTGCGAAGCAAGCGCATCAATATTTTGTACAACACCGGTTTCATTGTTGGCGAGCATGATTGAAACCAGTTTCGGTTTCTGTTGTATCAGCGCATCGTAATCACTCAAATCAATTCGTCCATCAGCATCGACGGCCAACTTGTGCAGCAGCCATCCACGCCTCACAAGTTGCTCAGCCGGTTTCATTACACACGGATGCTCAATCGCACTAACTGCCAGCAGTCCGGGCTTCATGCAAACCGCAGCCCCTTTGATGAACAGGTTGTTGGCTTCCGAACCACCGCTGGTAAAAATTACTTCTGTCGAATGTGCACCTACCGCCGCTGCCACCCTGCTACGCGCATCGTCTATGGCCCGCCGCGACGCACGCCCATACTCGTGGCGGCTCGAGGCATTACCAAATTTTCCAGACAGCCAAGGCAGCATCGCCTCCAGCACCTCGGGATCGAGAGGTGTTGTCGCATTGTGGTCAAGATAGACGGGAGAGAACATGGGATCCTCAGACTTAGGCGATCATCGCTTTGGCACGCGGGCTCGGCCCGACACGTCGCACATCCTTGAGAATCGAGACATTCCCGCCGACCTTATTCAACTGGACATCGACAAGATCGGACAAAGCAACTGAAGTCAGATACTCATACATCTTGAAGTTCAACGTAGTCCATAGATCGTGCGTCATGCAACGGTCTTCGTCTTTGCAGTTTTCTCTACCGCCACATTGGGTTGCGTCAAAAGATTCATCAACGGCGCGAACGATATCAGCAACGGTAATCTGCCCAATGGGTCGTGCCAGACAGTAGCCGCCGCCAGGGCCGCGCACGCTATCGACAAGACTTGAACGGCGCAACTTGCCGAACAACTGCTCTAGATATGAAAGCGATATTTTTTGTCGATCACTGATGCCGGCCAGAGTTACCGGGCCATCGCCACTGCGCAGAGCCAAATCAATCATTGCCGTAACTGCAAAACGACCTTTGGTTGTTAATCGCATGCTACCTCCTGGTTAATACCTGATTAGTTCAGTCAACTATGCAATAAGTTCCTTATATTAGTCAACTATTTTACTCAAGTATTGGGGGTCAAATTTATCGGCAGTCGCCAACTCGTCTTCAAGACAGACACCGGTCCCCTCAAGCTTTTTCAGCAGAACGTTAATACGGCGGTCAGTTTCAACGGCATGATCCAGCAAGCCATGAATCGCTTTGGACAGAGGATCATCCTGATTTCCCGCAAGGGCATAAGCTGAGAATCCCATCTGCCCAGCTTTCTCTTCACGCTCCCGAGCTTTCTGGCTGTCGATGATGCGCGCCGGATTACCCACAGCGGTCGTTCCGGAAGGAACATCTTTCACCACGACCGCATTCGAGCCAACCTTAGCTCGGGCACCCACGGTGATCGGCCCCAACACTTGCGCCCCGGCACCAATAACGACGCCATTTTCCAGCGTAGGGTGGCGTTTGCCCTTGTTCCACGATGTGCCGCCCAGTGTCACGCCATGATAAAGCGTCACGTCGTCACCAACAATTGCTGTTTCACCAATCACCACGCCCATACCGTGATCAATAAAAAACCGGTGGCCAATGGTGGCACCCGGATGAATCTCGATTCCGGTAAGGAAACGTGCCAGATGCGACACAAAACGCCCAAGCCAACGCAACTGATGACCCCACAACCAATGCGAGAATCGATGCATGGCCACCGCGTGAACCCCCGGATAACAAGTCAGAATCTCCCAAGACGTTCGAGCGGCTGGATCGCGGTCAAATACCGAGCGTATATCTTCGCGTAAGCGGCTAAACATGAAATGGATTCTCCATAAATTCCGTAGGGCCAATTCTAGAATACCCGACTGTTTTTATCAACATTTGAGATCGGTATTCTGAAAATTAGTTCGACAGCAAAATCCCTATTTGGCGATTGATTTTTCAACCGCATCAAGAATGCCGCGCAGAATACTTATCTCATCACGCTCTAGCTCGGCACGGCCAAAAAGACGGCGTAACTTGGGCATCAAGCGTTTCGGACGTTGCGGATCAAGGAAATGAGTTTCAACCATGACACGTTCGAGATGAGCATAGAGCCGTTCAATATCGTCATTGGTCGCTACCGGCGAGGCAAAAGGAATCGCTTTGCTCACAATCGGCGGTCGACCATCAAATGCCGCCAATCGCAACTCATAGCACAGCAACTGCACCGCCGAACCGAGATTGAGCGATGTGTATTCCGGATTGGCGGGAATAAAAACAGTTCGTTGGCAACGCTGCACTTCGGCATTAGACAAACCCGAAGTCTCGTTACCAAAAACTAACGCCACATCCCCCCCGGCAGCCAAAGCCAGAACTTCCGACGCAGCATCACGCGCTTGCAACGGCAACGGGCCCAGATTGCGATGACGTGCCGAAATGGCTACAGCAAAAACAGTTTGTGACAGAGCGGCATCCAGACTGTCACAAACCGTTGCCTGTTGAAGAATATCGTCTGCACCAACGGCTCGCGCCACAGCCTCATCATCAGGAAAACACCTTGGATTTACCAAAGTGAGTCGTGACAGCCCCATCGTTTTCATGGCTCGTGCTGCAGCACCGATATTACCGGGGTGGCTGGTGTGCGAAAGAATGATACGGATTTTGTCGAGCCTATCCACTAGCGGCAAGGACGAAGAATGCGAAGGCAATGAAGACTCGGGGGGCTGGTTCATATAAAATGCACGATTTCACATACAAAGCGGGCAAAACCATTAAGCATCTGGTCGCCCGTTGGGTTTTTTAAAGACACGCCATGCATCCAGCTCTGAACATCATGGTCAAGGCCGCACGTCGCGCCAGCCAGATCATCAATCGTGCTTCACACGATATCGAACACCTGAAGATCACCACCAAACAACAAAACGACTATGTCACGGAAGTCGACAAAGCCGCCGAAGCCGCCATTATCGACGTGTTGCGCGAGGCGTATCCGGACTACGGAATTTTAGCAGAAGAGTCCGAGCCCATTCCCGGAAAAGGCGATGGCAGCGACTATCAGTGGGTCATTGACCCGCTTGATGGCACCACCAACTTCATCCACGGCTTCCCGCAATACGCCGTATCGATTGGTCTGACCTACAAAGGGCAACTCAATCAGGCGGTGGTCTACGATGTCACGCGCAACGAGATGTTCACCGCCAGCAAGGGCGGCGGTGCCTTCCTTAACGAACGCCGCATTCGCGTCACGAAATGCCTGAAGCTGGAAGACGCGCTGCTCGGC
>JBBRDR010000046.1:0-19499 GCA_038203745.1 Burkholderiales bacterium
GTGAAATATCTTGCTTTGACCGGTATGCGCATTGACGCGATGGAAGCATGGCGTACCGGCCTCCTGCACGAGCGCATCGAAGGTAAAGACGTGCTTACGCGTGCCAACGAACTCGCCGCTGGAATCTGCAAGCTGGCACCAGTTTCGGTGCAGCTCACCAAGCAAATTATCGATGCCGGCCAGGGCGAAGGTATGGCATCGGCACTGGAATCGATGGCTGGCGCACTGGCTGCGACTACTGCAGATGCCCGAGAGGGTATCGCAAGTTTTCAAGAGAAACGCCAGCCCGAATACCGGGGTAAATAAAAAATCTGAGTATTCAGAAATGGCTGGAGTCGTGATTCCATTTTTTGGCTCCCGGACAGATTAATGCTGAGCCGGTCCAATTAATTTGTTAACGCCATATGCTGTCAAATGGGATTGCTATTTTAAAACGGGCATTTGTATTCAGTAACTCCCAAAGAGCGGCGTGCGCGTTGCGGTGAATGTTGTATCCTCTTGCGATGAACACCACTCCCTTTGTTACACTGACTCCCGACTCGATGCTTGATGCGCTCGAAGCCGTTGGCCTGCGTCCGGATGGTCGCTTGCTTGCCCTTAACAGCTACGAGAATCGTGTCTATCAGGTCTTCATGGAAGATGATGTACCGCTCGTCGTGAAGTTTTACCGCGCCGGCCGTTGGTCTGATGCGGCGATTTTTGAGGAGCACGAATTTTCCGCCGAATTGGCTGCGCGTGAGCTACCGGTGGTTACGCCTCTTGTTATTGGTGGACGGACGCTTCACACGCAGGACGATATGCGCTTCGCCGTGTTTCCGCGTCAGGGCGGCCGTGCGCCGGAGTTCGATAGCGGTGATGTGCTCGAATGGATGGGGCGATTTATCGGGCGCATTCACGCCGTGGGCGCACTCAAACCCTTTGTTGAACGCCCGGAATTGAGCATTCAGAGTTTTGGTGAAGAGCCACGTGACTTTTTGCTGCAGGGCAGGTTTTTACCACCGGAACTTGAGGATGTTTATTTCGGTGTGGTCGATCAGGCACTTGATGGCGTGCAACGCTGCTACCACCGTGCAGGCAAGCTTGCCACGCTGCGTCTGCATGGTGATTGTCACGCCGGTAACGTGCTGTGGGTCGATGAGAGGGCCGGAAAGGGCTGCAGTGGGCCGTGGTTCGTCGATTTTGATGATTCCCGTCGGGGGCCGGCCATTCAGGATCTGTGGATGCTTCTCTCCGGCGAGCGTGCGGATCAGACGCGCCAGATGGCCGACGTGTTGGCCGGCTATGAGGATTTTTTCGAATTTGATCCGCGCGAACTATATCTTATTGAGGCGCTGCGTACCCTGCGCCTTATTCATTACGCCGGTTGGTTGGCCCGGCGCTGGGACGATCCGGCCTTTCCGGCCGCCTTCCCGTGGTTCAACACTCAGCGTTACTGGCAGGATCGGATTCTGGAACTGCGTGAGCAAATTGCGTTACTGGATGAGCCGCCGCTCTGGTCGAATTGATCTGGCATGTCTTATGCATGTTGAAATACCGGGAAGACAGGTACAATCGGCAATTGGTGCCCTGACGCCCAGATAAAACGGGGGGTTACCATGCGCAGTATCACGCTGAACAGTACCGACAGTATCGAAACCGTCCTACCCATGGTTGAAGAAGCCATGGAAAGCGGTGATATTTGCCGCATCAACAACATCGATTATCTCGGCAGGCTTGGGATTTCCGCGCTGACCTTGCTCACGATGGCTGACAGCCTGCTCGATTCGACGAGCGGCAAGGTATTCCGTCCTCGCCCCGGATTTTGCCTGATCGGCGTGGATGATACGGGTGTTGCCCGCGTGTTGAGTTAAAGCAGAAAACACGCTCAGAAAAAACTGAACTGCAAGGCAGGCGCGCCTGTTTCGCGAGTGTTTTCCCTTGCTATGGGTTAGCCCTTCACAGCCCCCATCGTCAATCCTTTAACAACATATTTCTGGAAGATCATGGTCAGGATAATGGCCGGCGTCATGATGGCGACGGCAGCAGCCATCACGCCACCCCAATCAACTTCCGCGTAGGACACGAAGTTATAGACGGCAATCGGAAGCGTCTTTGTTTTTTCCATGCTGAGTACTTGGGAGAACATAAAATTGTTCCATGAAAAAATGAATGACAGTGTTGTTGCTGTAATGATTCCCGGTCCTGAGAGGGGAAGGATAATGGCCAGAAAAGCATATTGACGGGTCGCACCATCTACCATTGCCGATTCTTCCATTTCGCGTGGAATGGTGCCGAAATAAGTTGTCATGATCCATACCACGATGGGCAGCGCGATCAGCATATGGCTCAGGATAAGCGCGGTATAGCTGTCCATGAGATTCATTCTTGAAAAAATGATATACCAGGGCATGAGGAAAGAGATGCCCGGCATGAGGCGTGCGAGAAGTATGAATACGGCTAGCTTCTTCTGAGCGAAGCGAGAGATTGAGTACGCGGCAGGCAGCCCAAGAATCAGAGAAAGTCCAACAGCCACAGTTCCGATGATTGTCGAGTTCAGGAAGTACTGGAGGAAGTCTTGCTCCTCAAAGACCTTCTGATAATTCTGAAGCGTTGGCGAAAAGATGAATTTTGGTGGCCAGGAGATGATATCAACCTGTGTTTTGAAGGATGACGATAACATCCAGAGAAACGGGAACAATACGAGCAATGCAATCCCGATTACGAGGGTGTAAAAAAGGATGGTCGATATGAGCTTGTTTTTCATCAGGGATTCCTTGGTTGGTTCGTCCGGCTCTGCAAAGCTGTCTGAAGGCCCCTTAAATTTCCGAAGATGCGCGAAGTTTCATGATTCCGAGACTGCACCCGAAAACAACAAAGAACAGAATAACAAGGATGACTGACGATTGACCAATGCGGAAGTATTCAAAACTGTATTTGAATCCCATGATGTTGAGCGTCTCGGAGGCATAACCGGGGCCACCACCCGTCATGGCGAAAATGATATCGAAGGTTTTTAGCGCATCAATCAGGCGGAGGATCGTTGCGGTCAAGATAACCGGCATGACCATGGGAATGGTGACATATCTCAGAATTTGCCATTCGCTGGCGCCGTCAACACGGGCCGCTTCAACGGGTTCCTCTGAAAGCCCAGCAAGACCGGCAAGAACAATAAGCGTGATCATGGGGGTCCATTGCCACACGTCGACGATGATAAGTGCCGGGATCACCGATGAGGCACTTGAGACCCACAGACCCTGAGGTAGACCAACTGACTTGAGCATGAAGTTGGCAAGGCCGATTGTTGGATCAAAGAAAAGATTAAAAACAATGCCCACTGCAACCGGCGTTGCGACGAGCGGCAAAAGGAGCAGAAGCTTTGCTGTACCTTTTCCGACAAAGGCTCGGTTTAAAATTAAAGCGATAGCTACCCCGAGAAATCCTTCAATTAGCACTGCGAAAAAAGTGAAAAGGAAAGTCCGGCCGAGGGCATGCAGAAAACGCGGTTCAGTAAGCACCCGTACATAGCTGTCGAATCCTACAAACGAGAAGTCTGTGCCGGAAGTGAGATTCCAATTGGTGAAGCTCAGAAACAACGTGTAGAGAATGGGGAAGATCATCAACAGGGCGACAAATATGATGGCCGGAAGCGGAAACAATATCCGCAGATTCCGTTCTGTAAAACTGGACTGAATCATAAAAAGCCTCTGCTATCAAAACGCCCTGAACTACGAAATCAACAGATAATAAATTCCGGCCATCCGGATATTTGGCAACCGAATGGCCGGGATTCTGATCAAACAGCGTAGCAAAACAGCAAACGATTAGCTGGCTTGCAACGACATCGGTGTATTACTTGCCATATTCGCCGGTGTCTTTAAGAAGCTCATTCACTTTGGCGACTTTCTCATTGGCCATTTTTTGAAGATTGGGCGCTTCGCCTTTGGTGTTGATTGATTCGATGATCACTTCACCGATGAGATCACGTGCTTCACCAACGGCGCTCATGTACGGACGATCGACTGGTGTGCCGTTCTTGGCAGCAAAAGCCCTCGTTTCGACGAGGCCGGGATTTATTTTGGAGAGAACCACATCGTCAGACCAGACTGAGGTGCGTGCCATGGTGATGTTGCTCATCATGCCTCTGATTGCCAATTCTTTGCTCGTTGCCCAGTCAAGAAACTTCACTGCCATTTCTTTCTTTTTGGATTGCTTGGCAATGGACATGCCCCACGACGAAACGATGAAAGGTGCGTTCGTCTTCGGGCCGGCCGGGAAGTTGGCAATGCCGAATTTTTCAACCGAGATTTGTGTCTTGGATGGGTCGACGATCTGGCCATAGAACACGGAAGCATCAGTCCACATCGCGACCTTGCCCGCCTGGAACAGCGGCATGATGTTTTCCCATGACATCGAGGTCACGCCCTTTGGCCCGTAGTTGCCAAGAATTTTGCCGTAAAAGCGCGTGGCATCAAGTGCAGGCTTCGAGTTGAAAACGGCAACGCCTTTGTCAATATATTGGCCACCATAGTTATAGACGTAGCTGGACAATTGGGTAACGGCTGCTGCACCTTTCCCGCGGGATGCGAATCCGGCAAGACTATCCGAGTTGAGTTTCTTCGCGGCAGCTTCTAGTTCCGCAAAGGTTGTCGGGACTTTGAGACCCGCTTGCTCCAGAAGATCCTTGCGATAGTAGAGCACCTGCCACTCGGTGACGAGCGGAACAATATAGGGTTTCCCTCCAAAGGACGCGGCACCCATGATGTTCTTCGGGTAATCGGCGAAGTTGTAGGCGGACAGCACCTCATACCAGCCGTTCTTGGAGAACATCTTGCCTTCCTGCAGTGGTCGGGTCATGAAGACGTCGACTGTGGAGGACTTGGTAGCGAATTCGGTTGTTAGCTTTTGTGTCAGCTGGCTTTCCTGCAAGCTTTCGACATTGACCTTGATTCCGGTGGCCTTCTCAAATTTTGGAATTTCTGTCTTGAGAAGTTCCCCATAGGGATGGTTTGCCAAAAGGACGCGTATCTCATTTGTCTGAGCCATTGCGTTCATGGATAAACCGAGTGAGGACAGGGCAAACAGTGTTCCAAGCAGTTTCTTTTTCATAACGCCTCCATGCTTAAGTGAAGAATCGATATTGATGGCTCGTCATAGAGCCATGAGTTGCCATGCCAGTATAGCCCTTGTATGACCGATGAAGCGACAGCGTCGATGATAATAATTGAGACATTTGATACGCTAGTCAGGCTTAAATTATTACACGATGGTCTTTGAGGTTTCCTTGTCGAAAATATGAGTTTTGGACATCGTAATATCTACTTCCAAGGTTTCTCCAACGGTTGGCGGGCGTTCCGGCACGGCCATGCGGGCGACGATCGAATGTGCGCCGCAAGTGAGATAAACAAAGATCTCCGACCCCAGCGTCTCGACCACATCCGCGTGTGCTGTCAGGGTGTTTTGTTCATTTCCACTCATTGCAGGATCGTGCGCCGAGATATCTTCGGGACGCACGCCAAAGATGACAGAGCGTCCGATATAGGGCTCCAGATGGGTATTGAACGACTCAGGGGCTTGCACCCGGAAGCCTTCTGCATCAATGTAAATGGCGCCGTTTTCAGAAGCCAGAGTGACCTCGATGAAGTTCATTGCCGGTGAGCCGATGAAACCGGCAACGAAGAGGTTGGAAGGCTTTTTGTATACCTCGAGCGGTGCACCGGTTTGTTGCAGAGTGGCCTTGCTCATAATGAATATCCGGTCGGCCATGGTCATGGCCTCGACCTGATCGTGGGTGACATAAATGATGGTGGCACCCAGACGACGATGAAGTTTACTGATCTCGGCGCGCATGGCCACCCGCAACTTGGCGTCAAGATTGGACAGGGGTTCGTCGAACAGAAATACTTTGGGTTTGCGGACAATGGCTCTCCCGACAGCCACGCGCTGTCGTTGTCCCCCGGAAAGCTCCTTGGGTTTTCTTTCCAGTAAGTCCTGGATCCCAAGAATGTCAGCCGCTTCTTCTACGCGTGAATCAATCTCTTCTTTGCTGAATTTACGGATCTTGAGCCCGAAACCCATGTTGTCACGGACATTCATGTGTGGGTAAAGGGCGTAATTCTGAAAGACCATGGCAATATCACGATCTTTGGGTGCCAGATCGTTGACCCGTGTATCGCCGATGAGTATCTCGCCGGAGGTTACCGTCTCAAGGCCCGCAATCATACGCAGTGCCGTTGTTTTGCCGCATCCGGAGGAACCAACCAGAACCGCGAATTCACGATCCTGTATTTCGATTGAGAGATTATCAACTGCGGTCACTGAGCCGTATCGTTTCACAACGTTTTTCAGAATCACACTGGACATTTCACTAACCTCTTTCGATAAACGGTGTGGAAAAAAGTGTTCTATTTTTCTACGTCAATAGAGCCGGCATCATTGGTTTGGAGAGAGACTTTCCGGCGATAAATGTAGTTGTTCTGTGCGTGCCCATATTTTTGTGTAGCGATCAACGCCATTCTTTTACAGTAGATCGTATTCAGCGTATTTTCGTCAACTGCTGTTGATCCATCCACTGTGTTTGAATCACTGTATTTTATATTGCCGTTTTTTATGCAATTTGTACATTGTAGTTCAGTGTTATTATGATTGTACTACAACGAAATCCATATCTAACGAGGAAGAAGGCATGGAAAAAGTCAGGACGGCGATTATCGGATGTGGAAAAGTTAGTGACCTGCACGCTGCGGCCTTGAAGAAAACCGACGAGTCGCAGTTTGTTGCGGTTTTTAGCCGCAGTCCGGATAAAGCAAAAAATTATGGTGAGAAATACGGTGTTCGGGGGTTCAGCGATATTCAAGAGATGATTGCTGCTACAGGTGTTGAGGCGGCGATAATCTGCACGCCTCATCCGGCCCACCACGATGCCGCAATCATTGCCGCCCGAGCCGGCGTGCATATTCTGGTGGAAAAACCTTTGGCATCCAGTCTGCAAGATTGTGACGATATGCTGGCGGAAGCAAGGAAGGCAAACGTCAAGATCGGCACGGTGTGCCAGCGTCGTTTTTATGCCCCGGTTCAACGGGTGCGCCATGCCATTGATGCAGGAAAAATCGGGACACCTGCTTTGGGTACTGTCCTGATGCTCGGCTGGCGCGATCAGGCTTATTATGAAAGTGACCCTTGGCGCGGTCAGTGGCGTGCTGAAGGTGGCGGGGTTCTGGTTAATCAGGCACCTCATCAACTCGATTTGCTGCAATGGTTCATGGGGCCGATAACTGAACTTTTTGGCGTCTGGTCGAATATCAATCACCCCTATATTGAAGTTGAAGATACAGCAGTTGCGATTGTTCGCTTCCAAAGTGGCGCGATAGGCAACATTGTGGTGAGCAATTCACAAAAACCCGGCATTTACGGGAAAGTCCATGTGCATGGACAGAACGGTGCGTCAGTTGGCGTGCAAACTGACGGTGGCGCGATGTTTATAGCCGGCATGTCATCGATTCTGGAACCTCCAGTAAACGATATCTGGACGGTGCCGGGTGAAGAGGCCATGCTGGAACAGCGGAAAGAAGAGGACAGCAAACTCTTCAGCCACCTAGGTAATCCTATGGAGCATTACCACCACCTGCAGATCAAAGATTTTCTGCGTGCCATTATTGATGGTCGCGAACCACTCATTACCGGAGAAGACGGCCGGAAAACAGTAGAAATTTTTACTGCAATTTACCGCTCACAAAAGACAAATTCTCCGGTTAAATTCCCGCTCAAGCCGGAACCGGCCGATACCGACTACAGCATGTTTGTATCGGTGCCGTTGGATTAGTTAGTCCGAACACAAGGAGAAAAGAAATGAAGGCACTTGTTCTGAAAGAGTACAACACGTTCTCTCATGAAGACGTCCCGCTACCGGAAATAGGTTCGGGGGATGTGCTGATCCAGGTAAAAGCCTGCGGTATTTGCGGAAGTGATGTTCATGGCATGGATGGCAGCACCGGCCGGCGAATTCCGCCAATTATCATGGGCCATGAAGCCTCGGGTGTGATCGAGCAGATTGGCAGTGGCATTACCGAATGGAAAGTCGGTGATCGCGTTACGTTTGACTCGACCGTGGTGACAAAACAGGATTTTTATTCGCAGAAAGGAACATTCAACCTAAGCGATTATCGCAAGGTGCTGGGTGTTTCTTGTGGTGAGTATCGGCAGAACGGCGCATTTGCGGAGTTTGTGGCTGTGCCGCAATCTGTTCTTTACCGTTTGCCCGACGGCCTGAGTTTCGAGCAGGCGGCAATGACAGAGCCGGTTTCCGTGGCGTTCCATGCTGTTAATCTCATACCAAGCGAAATTAACGACAGTGCTGTGGTTATTGGTTGTGGAATGATCGGCTTGTTTGTCATTCAGGCACTACGCATCAAAGGCTTCGGCAAGATTATTGCAATCGACCTTGAGCAATCACGACTCGACTTGGCAATAAAATTCGGTGCTGATCATGCAATCAAGTCTGACGAAGGCGAGACGATAGAACGCGTCAGGCAACTTACGCACGGCCGTGGCGCAGATCTGGCATTTGAAGTTGTTGGCATCACACCCACTGTTAACCTGGCGATCAATGCCGTACGCAAGGGCGGTAAGATTGGTCTGGTTGGGAATCTGTCATCCAAGGTTGATTTGCCTCTTCAGGCTGTTGTGACCCGTCAACTCACACTCTACGGCTCTTGCGCTTCTGCTGGGGAATATCCGGCCTGTCTCGATATGATTGCCAGCGGACGGGTCAAGGTGGACGAGATGATGTCAGCGGTTGTTCCACTTTCAGAAGCCGCATCATGGTTTGTGCGCTTGCAGAAAAACGAACCAGGATTGATGAAAGTTATCGTCACGCCATAGTCGCTTGGTCATTATGTACTCGCACATTGAGGATGAAATTGGAGTATGACCAAGACGGATCGATTGACCCGATTGTTTGGGAAACAGATTGCACAGGGTGAGTTCGTACCCGGAACGGCACTGCCTTCCGAAGCTGAATTGTGCGAGCGATTCAGTGTTTCCCGCAATGTGATGCGAGAAGTCATTAAAGTACTTTCAACCAAGAAATTGATTGATGCGCAGCGTCACCGTGGCCTTTTTGTTATGCCACAAAAACAATGGAACTATCTAGATGCTGATGTGCTGGAGTGGACCCTGGAGAAGGGAACAAACCCCGATCTAATCAATTCTTTGATTGAAGTTCGTAATCTGATCGAGCCAACGATTTCTCGATGGGCCGCAGAACGTGCGACAGCTATCGATTTGGTTGCCATTGAAGTGAGCTATAACGAGATGAAAGCCAACCAGACTAATTTTATGGTTTTTCAGGAGGCGGATATCCGTTTTCATAAGGCCATTCTTATGGCAACTCACAACGTAGTGATCCATCAGTTGAGTGATGCGGTCGGGGCATTACAACGCGCTATCTTTGACTTTGCATTTCACACGGGTATTCATCGTATGGATCAGACAATGAAGGAACATGCTGATTTGTTTGATGCCATTCGGCGAAAAGATCCGGAAGCGGCTGAACTGGCCTGTCACGATATGGTCGAGCGTACCGCTGTGCGTGCAAAGACAATGCGGGAGCATTAATATGCTGATACAAGTGATACCTTTAGGCATGAATCCAGCTACTTTATTTGGGTTGGTTTCTAAGTGACTATGAGTGATAACGAAAATTCCGCCCCCGAACTGCTGGCGCTCGATTGGGGTACTTCGAGTCTGCGTGCTTTCCTGATGTCGGAAGGGCGGGAGATCGAAACACGCCAGTCCGGTCATGGTATCCAGCATCTTCCCGTCGCGGGAACAACCGGTTTCGAACTGGCTTTTGGCCAGATCGCTGGCGATTGGGTACGACAGTGGCCACAACTCCCGATTGTTGCCTGCGGCATGGTTGGCAGTGCACAGGGCTGGCGTGAAGCGCCCTACGTATGTTGTCCCGCTAATACCTGGACTCTCGCGTCGCAAAGCGTTAGCGTTTCCAACGGTCTCGGCAGTAAAATTCTGATTGCACCTGGAGTCGTGCTCGATGAGCCGGGCCAACTCCCTGATGTGATGCGTGGCGAAGAAATTCAGATTGCAGGTGCCTTGTTACAGAATCCGGAATGGGCCGCGAATTCCTGCATTCTGTTGCCCGGAACACATTCGAAATGGGTGCAGATCGAGAACGGCAAGATAGTGCACTTTGCGACCTATCTGACTGGTGAATTGTTTGCCGTGTTAAGCAAGAATTCAATTTTGGGTCGGCTGATGCCGGAACCCATGGTTTCAACAGACCAAAAAAATGAGGCTGGTGTTGCCGCTTTTAAATTGGGTCTCACGACAGCGAAAAACAGCGGCCCGGGCGATTTTTCAAATCAGATTTTTGCTGCCCGCACCTTGGGGTTGTGCGGCCATCTGCCGCACTCTTCGTTGGCCGATTTTCTCTCTGGCTTGTTGATCGGACATGAACTGGTTTCCGGCCTGAGTCGTATTAGCACACTGGCACAAGTGCCGTTGATCATGGTCGGTGATCCGGCGCTGTGCCGTCGCTATGCGAGTTCATTAGATTTCTTTGGAAAACCCGCCGATGCCGTGCTCGAAAACACAGCGCCCGTTGGCCTGTGGGATTTTGCCAGTGCAGCCGGTTTGCTGAATTAAACATAAATCACGGAGAACATGATGACTGCTAATACGTGTTTCGCAGATCGCTTTGCAGCGGCCAACGCCAGTTTGCCGCTCGTGGCCATCTTGCGCGGTATCAAGCCAGGCGAGGCCGAGGCCATCGGTACGTGTCTGTATCACGCAGGGTTTCGCCTGATCGAGGTGCCGCTCAACTCGCCAGATCCCTTTGTCAGTATTTCCACAATTCGCCGTGTTTTGCCTGACGACGCGCTGGTGGGTGCCGGTACGGTGCTCAGCATTGAGAACGTAGTGCAACTCAAGGACTGCGGCGGTGAACTGGTTGTCATGCCGCATGCTGATGTCAACGTGATTCGCGCGGCTAAAGCGGCCGGGATGCTTTGTGTTCCAGGCGTTTCGACTCTAACAGAAGCATTTGCTGCACTTGCTGCAGGCGCCGATGCGCTGAAACTGTTTCCGGCCGAGTTGCTTACGCCGTCAGTTATCAAATCAATGCGTACGGTACTGCCAAAAAATGTTCGCTTATTGCCGGTCGGCGGCATCGTGCCAGATACCATGAATGCCTATTTCACTGCGGGTGCCAGGGGATTTGGTCTGGGGTCCGCGCTTTATTCGCCGGGGATGACCCGCGAACAAGTTGAAGAGCGCGCCAATACTTTTGTTGCTGCATGGCAACGATTAGTCGTGATGTAGTTGTTTCCGTGCCAGACCTAAATACGAAGGTTTTCTTTTGAACACACACCCTGTTTTCTCAGACCGCAAGGCAGTTTTTTTTCTTGCTGCCCTTTGCTGTCTATTGTGGGGTAGTGCGTATCCGGCCATCAAAAATGGCTATGCAATGTTTGGAATTGTACCGGATGACATTCCGTCAAAAATGCTTTTTGCCGGTTACCGTTTCCTGTTTGCAGGATTGGTGCTGCTGTTTTTGGCCGTGATTACCAAGCGCGACGTTTTTAATTTGAGCTGGAAAAACATGCGTCAGGTTACCCTTCTGGGTCTGACACAAACGTCAATCATGTACACGTTTTTTTATGTCGGGCTGGCGTATACCACAGGCGTAAAAGGATCAATACTGAATTCAACAGTCGTGTTCTTTAGTGTTTTGATCTCCCATTTTTTCTACCATAATGACCGCTTGAGTTTGAGCAAAGTCATTGGTTGCCTGATTGGTTTTGCCGGGGTGCTGATCGTCACTATCAACAAGAGCTTGCTGGATTTCTCTTTCACAATATTAGGTGATGGTTTTGTTTTGATTGCTGCTTTTATTCAATCTGCGGCTATGATTTATGGCAAAAGAGTATCGCAGAAGATGGATGCTATCGTTCTGACCGGCTATCAACTGGCCATTGGAGGAACAGCACTTATTCTGGCGGGCTATGTTACCGGCGGTGTGTTGTCGGGCTTCACACTGAAATCCTCAGCACTGCTGTTGTACATGGTGTTGCTGTCTTCCGTTGCTTTTGCCTTGTGGACTAACCTGCTCAAATACAACCGGGTCGGTCATGTAGCCATTTTCAATTTTCTGATACCGATTTTCGGCGCCACACTTTCCGCCATTTTTCTTGGTGAAAGCATTCTTGAATGGAAAAATCTGATTGCTCTAGCCTTGGTGTGTACCGGGATCTGGGCGGTGACCAAGGAAAGTTGATACACATTTTTAAAAGGGATTAACAATGCGCTTTTCGGACAAAGTTGTTCTCATTACTGGGTCAGGTGCCGGGATTGGCCGGGCTGCCGCGTTGTCTTTCGCGCGTGAAGGTGCTCGGGTTGTCGTCAACTCACAGTCTTCCACTAGCGGCGAAGAAACTTTGAAACTGCTCAAGACGGAAGGTTTTTCAGCGCGTTTTGTCCAGGGCGATGTTTCTATTAGCGAAGATGCCCGACGCATGGTGGAGGAAACCGTTAGCGCTTTCGGGCGGCTGGATATTCTCGTTAACAATGCCGGTATCGTCCTGCCCGGGCGCGTTGATAATATCAGCGAGGAAGACTGGGATCGCACGTTCGACGTCAACGTCAAAGGCAGCTATCTCGTCTCGCGTCATGCCATCACAGCCATGCGACAGATTGGCGGCGGCGTGATAGTGCATGTATCCTCGGTTGCCGCCGAAAAAGGTGTTCTTGACCGTGCAGCCTATTCGGCTTCGAAGGGCGCGCTACTGGCGCTGACCCGTGCCATGGCCAAAGACTACATGAATGAGAATATCCGGGTTAACTGTGTTTGTCCGGGTACTACCTATACGCCTTCGCTGGAACAGCGCTTACAGGCCTTTCCCGACCCTGAAAAGGCGAGGGCTGAATTTGTGGCACGCCAACCGATGGGACGATTCGGGCGTGATGACGAAATTGCAGCGGCGATACTTTTTTCTGCTTCAGACGAGGCCGGCTTTATGAACGGGGAGACTATTTCCATCAACGGCGGAATGACGATTTAAGCGGCTCCTGCAACAGCACCGAAATAGGTGGTGTAAAAGCGTTTGCATCTCTCGATATCGGTGGTCCAGAGTGCAACGTGGTCGAGGCGTATGATCATTTTTCGGGTAAGCTGAATGCGCTGCGGGCCAAGCCATACAATCCCCAGAGCAGAAGCAGCGGGATCAGCAGGGTCTGTAGCAAAAAAATTACCATGAGCTTGATGATGTGTTCTGCAGCATGTTCGGCGGACTGTTTCAGTTTCTCAAACTGGGACTTCACATCAGTATTCTGGGACCACCATCCCTTAAATTTGTCGAGCGTTCCCTGATTGTCACCGGCGATTGCGCTGGAAGTTGTGGCAGGCGGGCCGAGCTTGGCCATTTCTCCAGATGTTGTGCTGATCGCCTGCTGGCTGGCCTGATAGTCGGCCGCCATAAAGCGTTCGAACAGCAGATTGGTGCCAAGGGTGATTACAGGGATGGCAAAGCGGATCATCAGTAGCACAATCAGCAGACGCGACAGAACGGTAGGCAAGGGCTGGTGGCGCAGATAAAACACTCCGCAGATAAATGCCGTCAACGTGAGTAACGAAGAGGCGAGCCAGTGTGCCCCAATGCTGAGCAATACCTTCTGTACGCCGAAGGCTACGCTTGCTGTCAACATCAGATTGGAGAACTGCTCAACCAGATCATTGAGTGGGTCAAGCAACTGGCCGGGCGTAAGAATCACGCCAACTCCCGCCGGCTGGATGGCAATCTCGGTACCTTGTGCAACCGAGATCACGGCATTGAGTGCACGCGCAGTGGCAAAACTGACCAGCGCCCGTTTGAGGCCATCATCGACTTCACTATTGGCGGCATCGTCAATCGGGGCGATCCATGAACAAAGTATAGCGATGGCGAGAAACGCGATAACGCTAAGACGCTTAAATTGCTGGAGGTCGACGGTCTTCATTTTCTGTGCAACGCGTTAATATAATGCTGCCATGATATGGCCGGAATTCGAGGCAGATCTTGTTGATGCTCTCAGCACAATTTGCATTCTCCAGCCTTGTGAAATCCAAAAATTATCGGCCCGAGACTCAAAGACGGCCAGTAAGTAGATCAAGCGCCGTATCTGTCGGCTCAGTGTTTCCGGATTTATTTTCCTTTCTGGATTCCAATAGGGCTTGAAATTCATCAAGGGAGCCTTCTGTAACTTCCGGATGTCGGCGTTCGACCTTACGACGACGGTCAACAAATCCTTTTGGAAGCCTGATTCCCCAACTTTTCATGCTGTCAAAGTTTCGCCGCTCCGCATCTCTTGCTTTTCGCATTGCTAATCTCCAATGAAATCACGCGTCACTTGTAACGTCACGCAGCACAGCGCATGTCATTTGTTTTTCTTATCAAACGATTCTGAAATACATTACAACTGTTTGCTAATTTTGAAGTTCAACGCCAATAAAACGAAGTAAGTCAGAAGATGAACATTACATCGTGGAAAACATATTGCCAACACTTCGGCCGAATGAACTGCCCCTAGCAGGAAGCTCGGTTCAATCAGACAATAGCAGCCAGTTCGCTAATTTCTATCTAATAATTCTTTATTAATGTCAAAACTTGGTGAATTTTTTGCAGAAGACTTTGGCGTGAGGCCCCGCATGAATAATTCTTTGCAACAGCGACTCTCAATCTGGTTCGGGATAGTAATTGCGTCAACTGGAATTTTGGCTGCTGGCGTTTCGTTTTTACTCGCTCGTGAAGATGGAAAGGATCTTCAGGATAATATGTTGAAGCAGGTTGCCATTCTAGTTGCTCGAAACCCGGGAATTACAACGGAAACTGAGGTTCCTCAAACAAGCAAAGAGAAGCGTGTGGTTAGTGGCGCTGAAACCAAGATTACAGTGTTGCGTATACCCCATGATCCCAGGCCAGACTGGGTGCCGGAGAATCTGAAGCCTGGGTTGCATACTCTTTCCACTAATCAGGGGCGAATCAGGGCGTTCCTTTTTAATGAAGCGACAGGAATTACTACGATTGTTGCCCAACCAACCAGCATTCGAGACAAAATTGCGTTAAGCAACGCATTAATTGAGCTTATTTTACTGCTTGTACTTCTCCCCCTCATGGCATGGCTGACCTTGCGAGTCATCCGCCGACAATTCGCTCCAGTCAATCAGTTAGCAAACCATCTCGATGCTCAGTCTGCTGATCGCCATTTATTTATTGAGGACAAAGAAGTACCAAACGAAATCATCCCGTTTGTGCAAGCCATTAATCGATTGCTTAAACGTGTCGATGGCCTTTTGCGTGAGCAACGTCGTTTCATTACCGATGCGGCCCATGAGCTCAGAAGTCCACTTACTGCTTTGTCAATTCAGGCTCAAAATTTGCAACACGCTGAGTCTCTGGAAAGCATGCGTGACAGAGCATTGCCTCTGCATGCTGGTATTGAGCGAGCTCGAAAGCTTACCGAACAACTCCTTAATCACGCAAAAACTTACACTGAGATCAGTGGAACTGTTGATATCAATGTCTCTGACTTGGTTCGCGAGTTGATCGCAGAAAGCCTTGCAGCATCAGATGAAAGGAGCATTGATCTCGGGCTCGAAGAGCTTGCTTCGTTTAAGTGGCACACAGATGCTGAGACGTTACGGCTTATTCTCAGGAACGCACTTGAAAATGCTTTGAAATATACGCCCGAGGGAGGAGAAGTCACTATCCGTCTGTATTCAGGTGAGACGAGTGAGGTCATTGAAATTGTAGATAACGGACCAGGCATACCCGAAACGGAGCGTATGCGAGTATTCGATCCGTTTTATCGAATACCAGGCACTACAGGAGAAGGTTGTGGGCTTGGTCTTTCAATCGCAAAAGAGGCATCCATCAGACTAGGTGGGCAACTGACTCTTAATAATCGACCTGAAAGTGAAGGTTCAGGGCTGATTTTTCAATATAGACAGATACAGAAACCTTGATTAAATCCTCACCTTGTGAATTCTGTTCGTTAATGAGCCCTGTGCCAATACGCGCAATCGCGGGATTACGGCTGTCAGGACTAGCAGTACAGCGCAGCTAATCCACAGGGATGTAAGCGTGTGTGTCAGAAAGTGCGCCCCTCGCATCTGTTGCACCCAGCCAAGGGTTAAACCAACACTAATTCCGCCCAAAAAAACAACACAAGCACGGAGCGGTTTATGTGGAAGCCAGAAAACCGCCAATGCCGCAAGCCACGCCCCAACACTCACATGACCTGCGGGAAAGCAATGGCCAGCAATCCAATCGATGGGTGCCCGATCAAGCAGCCTGAGCAGGAGTTGGCTCCCTCCATAACGGTCAATAGACCATGGGCAAAGCGTATTGGATTCATGCTTGAGAATCGCTGTAACTAACGGTGCCAAAGTCAGCGTGAAAGCCACAATTCGCAGCTGTGTTCGAAACAGCGAGGTTATCTTATTAATGGGCTTAAGCAGATCCAGTATCGCAACACCCGCTAAAAACAGGCCGAAGCCTATGATGATGTTTTTGATTATGTCGTGCATCAGGTTTTCAGCGAACCAGGTTTTTCGCCACGGAAAATCGTTGAGGTTGGGGTCGAAATAGAGGTCAGCGAGCATCAGATCAATATCAGTATATTGGTTAATTACGATAATTAGGCCGGCTACGGCTAGTAACGTGAGTAGCGCGTGAATGAAAAATCTTGTTGAAATTAGTTGCATTGGATAAGTATATTATCAATATCTGTTTGATGTCTGGCCTGGGTTCTTTGTGGATTACCAACGAATTGCCTTTTCAGATCAGAACTGCATTGATCCGGACGGCCGTGGCATCGATTTGTCTAAGCTGGCATGGGCATAATAGTGATCAAGAATTAGGTAAGCGTTAGCCAATGGGAGTTCTCTGTTGCTAACGAGGCCTTAAAGGCGAAATGAATGGCCTTTCTAAGCTGTTCTGGCCTCAACGCGCCGTTGCAGGTGAGGGAACCTTTCCTGCATGCGGCAGGCGAAGATTAACAATGAGTGCAACTATCGTTAATACCTCTTTTCTATCATATTGTTAGAATGTGCGACTCAATTTGCAGAGGTAGTAATGCCATGACCCCAGAGCTCCCGTGGAACTATAAAAAATTATTGTGGCTCCCTTTGTTGGGGTTTCTTTGTATCCTCTCTTTATTTGCAATTTTTAATATTGATCACGGCTTGCAGGATTGGTTATATCTGCCGCGTCATGTATTTCCGTTTCAGCACAGTAATGGCTATGAATTGTGGCTGCACGATCGAATTAAAATTGCCAGCAATAGTTTGTTGTGGGTTGTTTTGGTCGCTGCCGTGTGGCCGAACAAGACGTTAAGTTGGCGATATTTTCGTGGCCCTCTCATCATAGCCATTATCGCTATCCTAGCTTCCGTATCAGCCATGCGTTCGCTTAAAGACGTAACGGGTATTTATTGCCCGGTACAGCTACAAGAGTATGGAGGCGCTATTGAATTGCATCCCAAAATAGAGCTTGGCCATTTGATGATCATTAATGATGGAGACGGGCACTGTTGGCCTGGTGGGCATTCAACCGCAGGATTTTCTTGGCTGGCCATGTTTTTTGCCTTTTATTCGATGGGGCGTAAGCGCGCGGCGTTTATTGTGCTTGGAGCTGCATTAACCTACGGGCATTTTTTAGGTCTTGTGCAAGTGATACGAGGCCAGCATTTTTTGTCCCATCAGTTTTATACGATGGCAATTTGTTGGCTGATCAGCTTGTTTCTATTTTCTCTTTGGCACTTTTGGCAAAACAGAAAGGGTAAGGCTTAAAACAATAGGGAAGCCACACAGCAATGCCCATTGCTCAATGAAGCCGGTTCCCAGATAAAGCAGGGCATGGAAAGTTATTTTTGTGCCGCTGCTGGAGTCAGACGGTAAGGGGTCGATCAGTTGATGCGTACAGGGCGGAGACTGAACGTAAGCAGGCAGACCAACCAAGAAGGTTAATTAATGTCATGTTGCGATTCGCTTTCCGCCTGGCCGCAAGACCATCCAGCCGGCACCGCGCACGTTTCTAATGACCTCGCTCCCGAGCTTTCTTCGAACACCGTGAATCAGGAAATCGACTGCATTGCTTTTCACTTCCTCGTTCCATCCGTAGATACGTTCTTCCAGTTCAGCGCGGGTCCGGATTGCGCCGGGTTGCAGGAGAAGCGCATGCAAGAGCGCAAATTCGCGGGCGCTCAAGAGTTCTACGACGTCGCCGCAGGTCGCTTCGCGAGTTTCAAGATCCAGGCTGACCTTGCCATTTGAAAGAACATTCCCCGCCTGACCGCCCTGGCGTCGGATGACCGCTCGCAGACGTGCCAGCAATTCGTGAAGGTCAAACGGTTTGACCAGATAGTCATCCGCCCCGAAATCCAAGCCCTTGATTCGGTCATCCACGCCGTCGCGTGCGGTTATGACAATAACCGAAATCGTGTTTCCATCTTGCCGGAGGCGCCGTAGCACTTCCAGTCCGTCGCGCCCGGGTAGTCCGAGATCGAGCAAGACGGCCTGATGTTCTCCATGTTTGAGCACGTTGAGAGCAGTGACACCATCCTTCACCCAATCAACGGCGTATGCCGCATCCTTGAGAGCGACAGACATCGCCTCGCCGATCATGGGGTCATCTTCGACTAACAGGATACGCATCGCCAATTCCGCATTCGTTTTAACTATTTCAACTCTCACTGGGCGTGTTATCTGATTGCCGGAAAGAGCCGATCTGCATTGTTACCCGGTTTTCAAATTTATTTTTTTGCTTTCTGCTTACTTAAGTACCGACCCAGTTCCTCCATCATACTGCTAAGGTTTTTGGCTTTGTGGGCGAACATACTCTCCTGCTCGGCGGCCGTCATCGGTTCGTCGTGCGGGCCGGTTACTTCCGACCGGCGGGTAGCGACCACGGCCAGCGGTATGGTGATCTTGGCGTCACCGTCGATGTAGCCGGTACTCGACCATTCGGCAATGACTGCATGATCGCGTTTTTCCCCGGCGAGCAGGTTGAAGCCGGTGGTGTAGTCTGCTTTCGGATTCTTGACCCCCAGCATCGGCATCAGCATTGGAATCACATCCATGTGATTGCTCATGCCCTCATAGACCTCGGGTTTCATTCCGGGGATCCAAAGGACGAGTGGTGTACGAGTCTGCTGGTCAGTAAACGCCGAGTTGTGCCCCCAGCGACCGTTCTCCAGGAATTCCTCGCCATGATCGCCCAGCATCAAAACGATCGTGCTCTCGAGAAGATCGTTCTTTTTCAGGTAATCGAAGACCCGACCAAACTGGCTGTCCAGATGATGCACCGAATTGATATAGCGGTTCTTGATGAGATGAATCTGGCTGGCCAGCTGTTCCCGGCTCAGTGTGAAGTAATTAATATCGTCCGGATAGGGGGTGCGAATCACGCTCTCAGGCGGAAAATAATAGCGTGCATGGGGCGATTCGAAAAACATGAAGGTGAAAAACGGGC
>JBBRDR010000047.1:0-19269 GCA_038203745.1 Burkholderiales bacterium
TGGTATTTTAGAAAGCGGACGTAAACCAAACCGGGAAATCAACGTCTCGCTTTGCCACTGATATGGTTGATGTCAATCCGAACGACGGCCACCCTGTCAATCTTCCCTGCAAGATACTTAAGGCCTTCTTTCAAGAAATCTAGCGAATATTTCTCAAGGATGCCGATTAAGGCTTCCCTTTTCTCATCACCCTCGACCCGTTTGGCTGTCCCCGACACAACGGCGCTCTCGTACTCTGTAGAGAACGCGCCTGGAAGTATCTTGGTATGGCCAACGACGCAGAACGACACGGCTGAATTCGACTCGATATTGTCGAGTTTTCTTCCCTCGGGGGCGCAATGAAGATAGATCACCTGGTCCCGGGATATATAGCTTATCAGTAGTGTCCGGTTAAAAATCGAATAGATTCAGTTGGTTATTGTTTTCGTCTTGGTTTTTGATGGTGTCGTTGCCCGCAAAGGCTTGCTGGATGTGCATCTTCTCGAACAGGGTGAGCGAAAAAATCTGTAGCAAGGTGTAGAGCGATGCATCGAGATTCAGACGCTTCTTGACGATGGCAACGAGGACATAGACCGTTACGGCGATCCAGATTTGCGACTTCACCGCATTCTCTGACGTGCCGTAAAATTTCTTGATACGCAGATGCTGCTTGATCCACTTGAAGAACAGCTCGACCTGCCAGCGCGCCTTGTAGAGCGCGCAGATAGTCGCTGCCGACAACGCGAAGTTGTTGGTCAGGAAGACCAATGTTTTGTCGGTTTCGGGGTCCTTGAAACGGATGCGGCGCAGATGGTCGGGATAGTCCTTGCGACTGACAACGCCAGTGAGCGCGACGGTTTGGTCGCAGATCAGGCCCGTGTCTCGATCGACTGGGGCCGAATAGACGCGCCGCAGCCGAGTGTTCGACTTGGCGCGAGTGACGAAAAAGGCGCTCGCCCGATCCATCGCATAAAGTCGCTCGAAGTCTAGGTAACCACGATCCATGACGTAGATCGCTCCGGCTTCCGGCACCAGAATATCGAGCACATTGACATCGCCCAGCTTGCCGTCCGAGATGAGGATAAAGGTCGGGATGTTGCCGCGCAAATCGAGCAGCGTGTGCATCTTGACCGCTGCCTTGGTTGTGCGAAACGGCGCCCACGGAAACACCGACAGGCACAGATCGATGGTCGTCGAATCCAAGGCGTAAGCCGTGTTCTCCAACTCGAAGCCAAGGCTGTCGCCGAGATAGAGCTTCCGGGCTTGCGCGATCAGGTGTTCGGCAAATGCCGCATGGACGCGCCAGTCTCTCGCCTCGTTGGCATCGGCCAGCGTCGAGCGCTTGATCGCCTGCCGAAACCCCATGTGGTAAAGCTTGGCCGACTGCGCCGAGAGGCAGACCTCGATGTCTCGCAGACTCTCGCGGTAAGTCAGTTGCGCGAATGCCATCACGCGGAATTGCTCGGCGCAGGTCATCGACTTGACGTAACGATCGCCGTCGTGGCGATCGACGATGCGATGAAAAGTCTTCCATGGTAGGAAGTCCATGAGTTGGGCGAACAGCGTCTTGCCAAGGTTCATCGGCGTCTCCGGCGAAAGCGAAGCCCGAAGACTGCCTCATCGGCAATTCGTCGTTCAAATCGGGGACACTCGAAAAACCTCCGAATGCCCCACCAGTTCTTGGTTTCAAGCGCATGGGTATCGTTTTAACCGGACACTACTGGTGCAAACCACATTGAGGACAGAATCGACGGCTGATTTGGTTGCCGCTGCCTGCCGTACTTGTGAACTCGCTTAATTGCCCCGATATTTCCAGTGCGTTTGTCGGCACCAAGGCATTGACTGTGCCGTTGGCAGCCAAGTGCTGGCAGTCCCTGCACCAGCAAACTGAGGCGGTGATTGGATCAGCTGCAAGTCGAAACGAAGAAACCGCCGAATAAGTATCATTGATACTTATTCGGCGGTTTCTTAACATCTATGGCATTTCAAGCCCCGCAAGGGGAATTACCAATATTCGAGTTATGTGCAACACTATTTTTCGTTAATCAACTCTGCCAAACTCGCGGCAACGTAACGAGATCCAGACACAGAAAGATGGTTATCGTCTCTGTAGAGTACTTGCCTGTCCCGCATTGCCCAACACCACTCGGAGTCACAAAGCGCAACGCTTGAATCGAAAGCTTTTACTTCCGGAAAATCTTTTAGCACATTGAAAACAAGATGTCGATATTCAAAATTTCGTTTGTCATATTCACTCCGTAACACCGCACAAGTCGATTTTGTACGGCTAGTCGCTCGCAATAGCAAACTCTCCACACACGTTTTCGGGTCAAATCCAAGCTCGGGGACATCTATGACAAAAATAAGCTTCTTTTTCTTGGCCACGAACCGGGCCAAGGTGGCTCTCATGGATTTTTCATACACGTCAGCATAGTCCCCAGCATCGGGGACTCCAGTCCATTTGATGTAGCGACTCGTATCTGCCTCTTTGGGGCCAAAACCAGTCCCTGAAAGATAGAGCGGGCCGCGCAGCGAAATAATCACCGTCGAAAGGGTCGCCGTGTTTTCAACGACATCAAGAAACAGTTTTGAATCCTCAGAGGGACACTGGGGATTCTGTCCCTTTATGCCAGAATCAACATCAAAAAATGGAATGCAGCCACCACCAGCCAAATTCAAAATCCGCTGAGGAAATAGCTCAATCAGGCCGGCCGCTAGGGAATTACTGTGTGAATCTCCGATTAATGCGATGTCAGCCAAGGTTCGGCTTCCGAGGCAATAGGCGTTCTGAAGCCGCGCCTTGCTAATTGGATTTTCCTTAAGACAGATAGCCTCGCGATGCAAAGACGCATCCCAGGAAAATTGCTTAATATCGCTTCCTGACACTTTCACTCTGAAGGGGAGTCCATTGCGTTCAGATGTGTTGTAACCGATATAGGCTATCAATCCGAGCAGTCCGAACAGAATTGCCGTCTTTATCCAGGTCTTTCGACCAAATCGAATTGGCCGCTCCACGAATCGATAGGTGAGCCATGCCAGCAAGAAACTTAGTGCGACAGCAAACCCACGAATCGCGAACGATGGAACCCCGGAATCCAGAATCGTTACAAACGAAATGATCGGCCAATGCCAAAGGTAAAGAGGGTAGCTAATCATTCCGACAAACACCATGAACCGATTAGCAAGAATTTTTCGATTTACCCAGGCTTCTTGCCCGGAAAAAATCAACAAAAATGCACCGGCAACGGGCCCTAGCGCCCACCAACCCGGAAAAAGTCTACCTTTATGAACAAGCAGTACGGCAGCAAAAATCAAAGACAAACCAATGACAGACAACAGGTTCTTCAGCGCGATTTCGTATTGAACTGGCTTTGGCGATTTTCCACGCAACGGTTGGAGAAAATGGCAATTTTTTATTTTTTCCGAGCACTGACTGCGCATAAATAACTGCAAATAAGCCAGAACCGAACCTGCGAACAGTTCCCAAAAACGCGTTTGCGGAGCAAAGAAAGTCTTTGCCACATCTCGCTCAAGCTCATAAATATTTAGCCCAAATGACAGCAGGGCTATAAAGATCACGACTGCCAGTACATTGACCCCAAATCGCCAGGCACCCCAAATCAGTAGCGGATAAAACAAGTAAAACTGTTCCTCAATTGCAAGGGACCAGAGATGCATCAATGGTTTCAATTCAGAAGCAGTATCAAAGTATCCAGCCTCATTCAATAGCACAAAGTTCTGCACGAAGCCGGCACCAGCGGCAATATGCTTGCCTAGTTGCTTGAATTCATCGGGCAACAATACGAACCATCCGCAAGTAAAGCAGGCGACAAGGACAACGGATAACGCGGGGAAAATTCGTTTAGCGCGATGCGCATAAAACTCTACGAAACTGAAGTCGCCACGTTGCAGGCTTCGAAAAATAATGCTCGAAATCAGGAAGCCAGAGATGACAAAAAAAACATCAACACCAACAAAACCGCCTCTCAGGAAGGTCGGAAAAGCATGAAAAATAACGACGGAGAGAATCGCTACCGCACGCAAGCCATCAATATCAGGACGATAAGCCGGATGAGCATTGTGCTCCGGCAAAGGGCATTGATCGGCTTTCATCACTAAAATTTTGGGGCTGTTCTGAGTTAGCAAACCTTTGATTTTACTTCAAGGGGCACACTGCCGTCCTACTGACAATCATGCACGTGTCACGGTTTTTTTAGAAAATGTCCGCTTTTTTTGGCGGCGGGGGGACGGGGCAGGCGGCCTGTTTCATTGGGTTGGTAATAAACGCTACATTCTGGGCGTACTCGGTCAAATTGTGCGGGCCATGACGGATCGAGAGATTACCGGCGGCATGGCGAAGCACGCTGACCTTGGCTTGACGTAGTGGCAGCGATGCCGATCCGCGGCGATCTGCAGGATCAGAGTCTCGAAACGCGCGCAGTTGTCAGCGCCGACGGTGCGTTCGTACTGCTCACACAAGATGTCTTCCAGACGGCCGCCAATCCAGAGCACAAAAGCCGATCCGTCCTCCGGGGCCGGTTGGGCAAACTCGGCATTGAAGGCGGGGAGATAAACGTCCTGCAGGTAGCGATTAGCCGCCGCCATGCCGGCGATACCGGCCAGCGCCAACTCTTGGGGCAGACGGCCTTGGTAGGTGCGATTGACGACCTACCTCAACCTTGTAACGACCTTGCGCGGCATGCTCTTTTATCGCCTACTACAACAATCCGTTGTTACCGGACCTGTGACGTATGGAAATGTGGTGAAAAAATTGCCCACATCGGCGAAAACCAGCATACATTACTGTATTAATATACAGCGGCAGGCGTTTATGGGGCTAAATGGATACCCCACACAAACATACACACTCCATAAGCCGGCAAGTGGACATTCCGGCAAACAGGGAATTACACCTGAATAGCAGCTTACTCACCCGCACTTTTTATGCCTATCGTATAAACGGCTTCGCCCGTCACTGCCCCAGCAGCGCTATACTGAACGCCTCACTCCAAACACACGCCATGCCGCCGCTGAAAGCCCTCACCCCTTATCTCTTTGTTTTTTTATGGAGCACCGGCTTTATTGGCGGAAAATTCGGGCTTCAATACGCCGAGCCGCTCACCTTCCTGCTCTGGCGCTACATGCTTGTTCTTGCCCTGATGACGGCATTTGCGCTGGCCTCGCACGCACCGTGGCCGCAAGATCGGCGGCAGATTTTCCATATCGGTGTTTCGGGCACGCTGGTTCACGCCATGTATATTGGCGGCGTTTTTGTGGCGATCAGTCACGGTTTGCCGGCCGGTGTAGTCGCTCTGGTCGTTGGCATGCAACCACTCCTGACCGCCTGCGGGGCAGGCTGGCTACTGGGCGAACGGGTTACGTCCCGGCAATGGATGGGACTGCTCCTCGGCTTTGCGGGGGTCACATTGGTGGTCGCCAACAAATTGAGTAATGTGCCGCTTACCGCGATGATGATCCCGGCTATTGTCGCGCTGCTCTCAATCACCGCCGGCACGTTGTACCAGAAACGTTTCTGCCCGCACTTCGATCTGCGCACCGGATCGGTCATTCAATTTCTGCCCAGTGCAGTGTTGACGGGGATTGCTGCGTATTCAACTGAAAGCATGCACATCATCTGGGCACCGCAATTCGTGATGGCACTGCTCTGGCTGGTTTTTGCGCTCTCATTTGGCGCGATCAGCCTGCTCAACGTGCTGATTCGAAGCGGTAGCGCGATCAACGTGGCGCGGTTGTTTTACCTGACCCCACCCACCACGGCGGTTATTGCCTGGTTTGCCTTTGGTGAAACACTGACCGGGCTGGCCCTGGCCGGGTTAGTGCTGGCTGTTAGCGGCGTGTATCTGGCACGGGGGCAAAGCGCATGATCCCGGCACAAAAAAATACGATTCGCATCCTGGGCATTGATCCGGGGCTGCGCATCACCGGTTTCGGAGTCATCGAAAAAACCGGCAGCAAACTGCTTTATCTGGCCAGTGGCTGCATCAAGACCGACGCCAAAACCTCTCTGCCCGCACGATTGGGGACGATCCATGCTGGGCTGTGCGAACTGGTAACGCAGTACCGGCCGGATCAGGCCGTGGTCGAAATCGTATTTGTTAATGTGAATCCGCAATCCACACTGCTGCTTGGACAGGCGCGCGGCGCGGCCATCACGGCACTGGTGGCCGGTGGAGTCGAAGTGGCCGAATATACAGCCCTGCAGGTCAAACAAGCGGTGGTTGGCAACGGCCACGCCGACAAGGTTCAAGTGCAGCACATGGTGCGCCGGCTACTCTCGCTACCCGGCGACCCGAGCCCGGATGCCGCCGACGCGCTGGCATGCGCCATTGCTCACGCGCATGGCGGGCAAGGCATGGGGGGAATGGCGACCAAGGGCTTGCGGGTACGCAACGGGCGTTTGAGTGATAAGTAAAACATGAACTACGGCGCTCTCGAAATTGCAAAAGGAAACACACGAAAAATCTTTTCGATTTTCTTGGCGAACTTCGTATTCATCGTGGCTAATTTTTTGAAAGGTGTTGAACAATGATCGGTCGTCTTACCGGAACACTGCTGGAAAAAAACCCGCCACAGGTCCTTATTGATGTGCATGGCCTGGGCTACGAGGTTGATGTACCGATGAGCACTTTTTACAACCTGCCAGCCACCGGCGAGAAGATAACGTTACTCACGCATTTTGTGGTGCGTGAAGACGGCCACTTCCTCTACGGCTTTGCGACCGACTCCGAACGGTTTGCCTTTCGCCAGCTGGTCAAGATTTCGGGGGTCGGCGCACGCATGGCACTGGCCGTACTCTCCGGCCTCTCCGTCAGCGATCTGGCACAAGCCATTGCCCGGCAGGAAGTCGGGCGACTGGTCAAGGTGCCGGGTATCGGTAAGAAAACGGCTGAACGCCTGTTGCTCGAACTCAAGGGAAAACTTTCCGAAACAGCCCCTTCCAGTGTCTTCGCCGTTGAAGACTGCCAGCATGACATCCTCAATGCATTGCTGGCACTCGGTTACAATGACCGCGAAGCGTCGGCAGCATTAAAGCAAATTCCGGCAGGGACAACGACCTCGGACGGCATCCGTCAGGCACTAAAACTACTCTCGAAAATTTGATGCAACAGATATCCTCCACACAAAAGCAGATTATTCAGACGGCCATTGCGGCACTCCTGCTTGTCGGCTGCATTGCGGTATTGATGTCCTTCACCGGCACCCTGCTGCTGGCAGCTGTTATCTGCATCACAACATCGACGGCGCACAGCAAGTTACTCGCCCTGTGTGGTGGGCGCAGCAGCCTGACTGCCGCCCTGATGTGTCTGGCGCTGACTTTACTGCTGGTCTTCCCGCTGGCCATGCTCTCCGGCTCATTGGCCGACGGTGTTGAAAAAGCGATCTTCTACGCCCGGCCTCTGCTCGAAAATGGAATTCCGACCGATGTTCCGGACTGGGTCAACGATCTGCCGCTAATTGGCTCATCAATCACCGAATACTGGAGCAAACTGGTGACCAGCCGGGAGGAAATGAATGAGTTGCTGCGCCAGTTCATTGCGCCCACCCGGCGACTTGCGCTAGCCGCCGTATCGATGTTTGGTCAGGGATTGCTGCAATTGGCGATGGTTATTTTCTTTGCATTTTTTATCTTCCGCGACGTAGAAACTTACACCGACGCCCTGCGTACCGGCAGCCGCAAACTGGCCGGGGACCTCGGCGAACGTATGCTCAAACTGGTCGACAACACAGTCACCGGCGTCATGATTGGCATTGTCGGTACAGCGGCAGCGCAATCACTGGTGGCGATGATTGGCTTCATCATCGCCGGCGTTCCCAGTATCCTCATCCTGACCGTAGCCACGTTCTTCTTTTCGATGGTGCCGGTCGTCGGCGCCACGCTAATCTGGGCCGGAGCCGCTGCCTGGCTTTATGATGGCGGACAAACGGGCTGGGCCATCTTCATGGTGCTGTGGGGCATGTTCGGCATCAGCAGTGTCGACAATTTTGTCAAACCTATCCTGATATCACGCACCTCAAGCCTGCCGCTGCTGCTCATCGTGGTCGGCGTCTTTGGCGGCGTGCTGGTTTTTGGTTTCATCGGTCTCTTTCTCGGCCCCACCCTGCTCGCGCTGGGCCAGACGTTGATCCGGGAATGGCTGTCCCACACTGACTACGCTGAACCGTCCATCTAGACATGATCGAAATAGACAACCTCAGCGATAACCTCGGTGCTGCACCGGACGACCGCCTGATCTCTGCAGAATCGAAATCGACACAGGAAGAAGTGATTGAGCGCGCACTACGCCCCAAGCGTTTAGCTGAATATGTCGGCCAAGTCAAAATTCGCGAACAATTGTCGATCTTCATCGAAGCCGCCAAGCGGCGTGAAGACACGCTCGATCATGTGCTGCTTTTCGGCCCGCCCGGCCTGGGCAAAACAACTCTGGCGCACATCATCGCCGCCGAGATGGGCGTCAACCTGCGCCAAACTTCGGGGCCTGTTCTTGAACGTGCGGGGGATCTGGCGGCCATTCTGACCAACCTTGAACCGCACGACGTGCTGTTCATCGACGAAATTCATCGCCTGAGCCCGGTGGTTGAGGAAATTCTCTACCCCGCGCTGGAAGACTTCCAGATCGACATCATGATCGGGGAAGGCCCGGCGGCGCGTTCGGTCAAGCTCGACCTGCCCCCCTTTACGCTGGTCGGCGCCACGACCCGCGCCGGCATGCTGACCAACCCCTTACGCGATCGCTTCGGTATCGTGGCACGACTTGAGTTCTACTCACCGGAAGAACTGACGCACATCGTTACGCGTTCGTCCCAACTGCTCAAGGTACCGACAGATCCGGGCGGCGCACTGGAAATCGCCCGTCGTTCACGTGGCACACCGCGCATCGCCAACCGTCTGCTGCGTCGCGTACGCGATTTCGCCGAGGTCAAAGCCGCCGGGCATATCACGCAGGACGTTGCCGATCTGGCACTACTCATGCTCGACGTCGACCACGGCGGTCTCGACATCATGGATCGCAAATTGCTCTCCGCCGTGATCGATAAGTTCGGCGGTGGCCCGGTCGGCGTCGACAATCTGGCGGCCGCCATTGGCGAAGCGCGCGACACCATTGAGGACGTGCTCGAACCCTATCTCATCCAGCAGGGATTTTTACAACGCACACCGCGCGGCCGCATTGCCACCGCGGCGGTTTACCGTCACCTCGGCCTCGACAACCCGGGGTCCAACGGGCAAAACGAACTCTGGCGTGCGCAGTGACTATTGTTGATTCGTCACAATCCCTTACACTCAACACAGCCTTGTCCACTTAAAATTCAGCCATGAAGCACGAACAAAAACTAAACGCCTTCACCATTCCCGTCCGCATCTACTTCGAGGATACCGACGCCGGCGGCGTGGTCTATTACGCGAACTACCTGAAGTTTCTTGAGCGCTGCCGTACCGAATGGCTGCGCGACATCGGCCACGAGCAAGCGGATCTGATGTGCGATCCGGGCATCGCCTTTGTCGTACGCAGCGTCAGCCTTGAATACTTCAAGCCAGCTCGACTTGATGACATGCTCTCGGTCAGTCTCGAAGTCGAAAAAATCACAAAATCGCAGATTTTCTTTCGCCAGCACATCCGACGCGCCAATCCGGAGGCCAAAGATGGCTGGGATGAACTGGTCAGCGGTAAAATCCAGATCATTTGCGTCAACGCCGCACTGATGAAAATCACTTCAATTCCCGCACTTTTGCGCACCAAACTGGAAGCTCTCCAATGAACGTTTCGCAAGACCTCTCCATCCTGCATCTCATCCTCAATGCCAGTGCCGTGGTTCAGGCGGTCATGCTGTTGCTCGCCGCGGTGTCCTTCATGTCGTGGTACTACATCTTCCGCAAGTGGTTCGCTGTGCGCCTGGCGCGCTCGCAAACGGAGCAGTTTGAACGCGACTTCTGGAGCGGCGGCGACCTTAACAGCCTCTACCAGAGCGCCGTCAATAACCGCCATGGTACGGGCAGCATGGAACGTATTTTTGAATCCGGATTTCGCGAATTTACCAAACTGCGCAGCCAGAAAAACCTCGATGCAAAAGACGTCATCGACGGGGCGCGCCGGGCCATGCGCGCGACCTATCAGCGCGAAGTCGACGCTATTGATGCCCACCTGGCCTTCCTCGCGTCGGTCGGCTCGGTCAGCCCTTACGTTGGCCTCTTCGGCACGGTGTGGGGCATCATGCACTCCTTCCGCGGCCTATCCAATGTCGGGCAGGCCACGCTTTCCGCGGTTGCGCCGGGCATTGCCGAAGCTTTGGTTGCCACGGCTATCGGTTTGTTCGCGGCGATTCCGGCGGTGGTGGCCTACAACCGCTTTGCCCACGAAATTGACCGCCTGTCCACACGCTTTGAATCCTTCATGGAAGAATTTTCCAACATCCTGCAACGCCAAGTGCGTTAATCGGGGGTTCCCATGCGCCCGCGTCGACTTAAAAACGAAATCAACGTTGTCCCCTACATTGACGTCATGCTCGTGCTGCTCGTCATCTTCATGGTCACTGCGCCGATGATGACCACTGCCAGCATTGATGTACCTTCAGTCGGTAAGGCTTCGCAGGTTCCGGCCGAAGCCCTGCAGGTCAACATCCGCGCGGACGAATCCCTGACCCTGACGCTGCCCGGAAAGTCGGAGGGGGGTAATCTGAGCCGCAGTGAACTGGCGCGCGCAATTCTCGACGCCCAGCGCCGGAATCCGGAACAGCCGGTACTCATTGTCGGCGACAAAAAGGTCAAGTACGAGGCCGTACTCGGTGTCATGGACGAGTTGCAGCGACAACAGGTCAAGCGTATCGGCCTGCTCGTCCAGCCGACCGGCAAGTAACCCGGCCCACCGGACACCTTTGCTGTGAACCTAGCAATTCCACCACCCGCTTCAGAACCGCCGAGCACAACCGCACTGGTCCTCTCGGCGCTTGTTCACCTGTTGCTGCTTGCCGCCCTGTTCTTTGGTGTGCAGTGGAAGAGCCATGCGCCAACGTCTGTTGAAGTTGAAGTCTGGCGCGCCGCGCCGGCTCCGATGCCGGTAACAAAGCCCGATCCAACACCAGAGCCACCTCCACCGCCCAAGCCCGAACCCAAACCTGAGCCCAAACCTATTCCCAAGGTTGAACCGGCGCCGGTGATCAAGCCGGACATCGCCATCAAGGAAAAACCGAAGAAGGAAGAACCAAAAAATCCTGAGCCGAAAAAGCCCGAGCCGAAAAAAGAAGAGGTGAAGAAACCCGAACCGGATCGTCGCCCGAACTTTGATGACGAACTCAAACGGGAATTGAAACAGGCTCAACAGCAGAAAACCGCCCAGGATCAAAGAGCGCGCGCCGAAGCCGAAGCTAACCAGCGTGCCCAACTCAGGGCCGAGCAAGCTGCTGCGGCCGCCTCGCGCGGCCTGGCCGACTATGCCTCCAAGGTGCGCGGAAAAATTCGTGGCAACATCGTGCTGCCACCAAACATTCAGGGCAATCCGGAAGCAATTTTTGAAGTCACACAACTTCCTTCGGGCGAAATTTTAAACGTCAAGGTACGCAAATCAAGCAACAACAAGCTGCTCGACGCAGCCATCGAGCGCGCGATACTTAAGTCGTCGCCCCTGCCCAAACCCGATGACCCCGGCCTTTTTGATCGGGTGTTAAAGATCCCCTACCAACCGTTTGATGTGCAATGACAATTCGGCCAAAGCGCCAAATTACGTTCCGTTACAAACGCTTCGCAGCCCAAGGGGATATAATCGACCATTATTTTACGGATGCCTGTGCCCCATGCGTCGACCCTTGCCCAAACTGCGCGGACTGAGCCTGATCGCTTTTTGCACTCTGGCTTTACTGCAAACACCCGCCAGCGCTGAACTGACTATCGAGATTACCGGTGCCGGCGCCAACCGGCTCCCTTTGGCAGTTGCTGATTTTGGCGGGGAACCGGGTGCCTCACGTGCGCTGACGTCTGTTGTACGTGGCGACCTTGAACGCAGCGGCCTGTTCAAACTGATTGATACCGCCGGTGTAGCAATAACCGAAACCTCCGCGCCGAACTTCAGCGACTGGAAGAACAGAGGCGCCGACGCCTTGACAGCCGGCAGCCTGAGCGCAACCGGCGACGGGCGGCAGGAAGCGCGCTTCCGCCTGTATGACGTTAATAAGCAAAGCATGCTGGGTGGCGCGGCCTTCGTTACGTCGTCAGCCATGCTACGCGCAGCCGGCCACCGTATCGCTGATGTGATTTACGAAAAATTGATCGGCGAGCCTGGTGTGTTCTCGACGCGTATTGCCTATATCGTCAAGAGCGCCCCGAACCGCTACGAGCTGCACATCGCCGACGCTGACGGACAAAATGCCCAAGTGGCGCTCAAGTCCAAGGAACCGATCATTTCGCCAGCCTGGTCGCCTGATGGCACGCGTTTGGCCTACGTGTCCTTCGAAAACAAGAAGCCGGTAATTTATGTACATTCACTGGCCAGCGGTCAGCGCATCGTGGTTGCCAACTTCAAGGGATCAAATTCTGCGCCGGCCTGGGCGCCTGATGGCCGCAAGCTGGCGGTCGTACTGTCCAAGGAAGGCGGTTCCCAGATATTCACGGTCAATGCCGATGGATCTGGCGTGCAGCGCCTGACAACCTCAAGCGGCATTAATACCGAGCCTTTCTTCTCACCGGATGGACAGTCGATCTACTTCACCTCGGATCGAGGTGGCAGTCCGCAGATTTACCGCACCAGTATCACCGGTGGCGACGCCCAGCGCATCAGTTTCGAAGGCAGCTACAACGTCTCGCCGCGTATTTCGCCGGATAGCAAATCGATGGCGTTTATCAGCCGGGGCAACGGCGGTTTCCGCCTCGCGGTCATGGATCTGGCCAGCAAGCAGGTACAGATCATCACTGACTCAAGCAAGGATGAATCGCCGACCTTTGCCCCTAATGGCCGCATGATCCTGATTGCCACCGAGATCGGCGGGCGGGGCGTACTGTCCGCCGTATCGATTGACGGCCGCATCAAACAACGACTTTCAATTTCGGCCGGCGATGTTCGTGAACCGGCCTGGGGTCCCTTCACAAAATAGTCTTTTTTTATTTTTTGTGATTCTGATATTTCTGGATTTTGACGCAGGAGAAACACCATGAAAAAACTTATTCTTCCCGCACTTCTCGCCCTTTTAATCGCCGGCTGCAGCTCAACGCCAGACGGCCCGGAGCAAGGCGGCGCACCAGTCGAATCACGTAACGGCGTGTCCACCGTGACTGCAGGCGGCCTCGACGGGCGCAGTCTGCCGGCCATTCTGACTGACCCGAAGAGCATTCTCTCCAAGCGTAGTGTTTACTTCGACTACGACAAATATGAGGTGCGTGCCGAATACAAGGATCTGGTCACCTCACATGCCAAGTTCCTCGCTGACAACCGTCAGTTCAAAATGCTGATTCAAGGCAACACCGATGACCGCGGCAGTCGCGAATACAATCTGGCACTTGGCCAGAAGCGTGCTGACGCGATCAAGAGAATGCTAACGCTGCTTGGTGCGCGCGAAGATCAGGTCGAATCCGTCAGTTTAGGTGAAGAGAAGCCCAAGAACGAAGGCCAGAACGAAGCGGCTTGGGCCGAGAACCGTCGCGGCGACATGCTTTACAACGGCGAGTACTAACATGCCGGGGCGCCAAAAGCGTTTAACATCGGGGGTTCCTGCTTTGCTCTTGCTGCTTGCCGTATTCGGCACTCAGCACGTGCAGGCCGGTGTATTCGATGATGAGGAGGCCCGGCGACAGATCAAAGACCTGACGATCAAGTCTAGCGAACGCATTGATACCCTGTCCAAGGCTCAATTTGAACTGGTCAACCAGATTCAGGCGCTCCGTGAAGAAAACGCCAAATTGCGCGGACTGGTTGAAACGCTGAACTACGAACTGGAATCAACCAAGAAACGGCAGCAGGACTTCTACATTGACCTCGATGGCCGCCTGCGCAAACTCGAGCCTCAATCCGCTTCCGCATCGGATGCCAAACCGGGTGAAGAAACGAAGACTCCTGCCGATGCGGGCAAAAAAGTCGTCACCGATCCGGCGGCTGAATCGCGTGAGTATGAAGCCGCACTCAATCTATTCAAGGCCAACAAGATCAAGGACGCCGCTGGCGCCTTTGAAGCTTTCGTAAAGGCACACCCGGACAGCACGCTGGCCCCCAACGCGCAATACTGGCTGGGCAATGCGCAGTATTCGCTGCGTGACTGCAAGAGGTCGATAGACGCGCATAAACTGGTGATCAGCAAATGGCCACAGAATCCCAAAGCACCTGACTCAATGATCAACATTGCCACCTGCCAGCAGGAACAGGGTGATGCCAAAGGTGCCAAGGCGACGCTGGAATCAGTGCTCACCAAATACCCGGACAGTCCGGCCGCGGCCACGGCGAAACAACGCCTCAAGAAGTAGCCGGGTGACAGGCAAAGCCAGGCCACTCTCGCTTAAAATCAGCGAGATATTTTTCTCGGTGCAGGGTGAAGCCTCGCGCGCCGGTTTGCCAACAGTGTTTGTGCGCCTTACTGGCTGCCCGCTACGCTGCGTATGGTGTGATACCGAACACGCTTTTTCGGGCGGTAACAACATGACCTTGCCCAAAGTTCTTGAGGACGTAGCCCACTACGGAACGCGTCAGGTCTGCGTTACCGGCGGCGAACCACTAGCCCAAAAAAACTGTTTGCCGCTACTAACAGCGCTGTGTGATGCCGGTTATGACGTTTCCCTTGAAACTTCGGGTGCTCTCGATATTGGCGCGGTTGATGCACGCGTTTCACGCATTGTCGATCTCAAGGCACCGGGCTCCGGCGAATTCGAAAAAAACCGTTGGCAGAATCTTGCCCTGCTCACCCCGCATGATGAACTGAAGTTTGTACTCAAGGATCGTGCCGATTATGAATGGGCACGCGACACGGTGATCGAGAAACGACTCGACACGCTCTGCCCGTTGCTCTTCTCACCGGTACAGGACACCCTCGAACCCCGTGAACTGGCCGAGTGGGTGCTGGCCGACCGGCTACCGGTGCGTTTTCAGCTGCAACTGCACAAGCTGCTTTGGGGTAATATTCGGGGCAAGTAACCCAGCCAAGGAAACTGCTATGACCGACGAGCGCCGCCTACACTCCCGCATTGCTTTTCACTCGCCTGCCCAGTTGGTTTTTACTGACAGCACCATTGAAGTTGTCGTACTCGACATCTCGCTCAAAGGCGCACTGATCCGCCTGCCGGCCGACACGCCGATTGAGGATGGTGCTATCTGCATGCTCCATGTACACCTCAGCGGCACGGATGACCAAATCAGCATGGAAGCACGCGTGGCACACGTCGAAGGTCGTTATGCCGGCCTGCTCTGCATCACCATCGACCTCGACAACGTGACTCACCTGCGCCGGCTGGTTGAACTCAACCTCGGCGACTCAGCATTGCTTGAGCGCGAACTTTCGGCGCTGGTCGCCGAATAAGTCAAATTCCAATATAACGGTGCCAGATACCGTGATCGGCATCCAGTTCGGCAGAACTGCCTTGCCACACGACCTGGCCGCGTTCGAGAATCGTATGCCGGTCAGCCAGCGCAATCAGCCGCTCGACATATTTGTCGATCACCAGAATGGTTTGGCCGCTGCCGCGCAGCGCATCAAGACAGCGCCAGATTTCCTCACGTACCAGTGGCGCCAATCCTTCGGTCGCCTCATCCAGAATGAGCAGTTTCGGGTTGGTCATCAGGGCGCGTCCAATCGCCAACATTTGCTGTTCGCCACCTGACAACCGACCGCCAAGAACACCGGCACGCTCTTCCAGGCGGGGAAAGAACGCATTGACCCGTTCCAGCGTCCAAGGCTCACGTGCGCCATGCCGGTTCGCGGCAAAGGCCACCAGATTCTCGCGCACCGACAGGTTGGTGAAAATCTGTCGCCCTTCCGGCACCAGCGCAATACCGGCACGCCCGATGCGATCCGCAGCCAGCCCGTCTATTCGTTCACCGCAGAAGCGTATGGAGCCGCCTTTAGGCTTTTCCAGCCCACAAATCGAACGGATGGTGGTTGTCTTGCCCATGCCGTTGCGCCCGAGCAACGTCGCGACCTCACCTTCGGCGATGGAAAAGCTGACGCCAAACAGCACTTGGCTCATGCCGTAGGCCGTCTCCAACACTTCAATTTCAAGAAGTTTACTCATGCCACATCGCCCAGATAGGCGCGTCGCACTTCAGGGTCAGCACGAATAACATCCGGTTCGCCGGTAGCAATGACGGTTCCAGCGACCAGAACGGAAATGCGATCAGCGAGCCGGAACACTGCATCCATATCGTGCTCGACCAGCAGCATCGTTACGCGCCGCGCCAGATGTCCAATCAAGGCGACCATGCGCTCCGATTCCTCGGGCCCCATACCGGCCATTGGCTCGTCAAGCAGCAGCAACTTTGGTTTGGAGGCCAGCGCCAGCGCCACTTCCAGTGAGCGTTGCTCACCATGCGAGAGCTGACCGGCTCGCCGGCGGGCCAAGCCGACGAGCGAGACTTGCGCCAAAAGTTCATGCGCTTCGTCAACAATCGCGGCGTCTACCGAAAACGGTTTCCAGAAGCGGAAGCTCGTTCCCCAATCACGGGCACGTGCTTGAACCGCAATCGTTACGTTATCCAGCACGCTCAGTCGCGGGAATATATTGGTGATCTGGTATGAACGCGCCAACCCGAGCGCCGCGCGTGAATGCATGGGTTTGCGCGCCAGATCCTGCCCGTCAAAAACGACGGCTCCGGCATCCGGCTTCAAAGCGCCCGACAGCACGTGAATCAGCGTGGTCTTACCCGCGCCGTTGGGACCGATCAGGGCATGCACTTCCCCGGCTTCAACGGCAAGCGACGCGCCGTTGAGCGCGTAAATGCCGCCGAAGCATTTGCTCACCTCATGCACTTCGAGCAGAGTCGTACGCGCCTCACTCACGATTGCGCCCCCAGCCAAACAGCCCGGCAATCCCCAGCGGCGCCCACAACACCACGGCCAGCAGCACCAAGCCGAGACCGATCTGCCAGTGCGTCGAAATATCTACGAAAAACTCTTCGCACAGCAGCAAGAGCACGGCACCTACAACCCCACCGAACACACTACCGACACCACCGATCACAATCATCACCATCAGGGTTCCGGATTGCATCCAGTGCAGGAGGTTTGGGCTGGCCAGCCCGGTTTGATTGGCCAGCAAGGCGCCCGCCAAGCCGGCCAGCGCCCCGCCGATCACGAAACAAACCAGTTTGTAGGAAAACACCGGGTAACCTAGGGCTTCCATGCGCGTTTCATTCTCTCGAATGCTCTGAATCACGCGCCCGAAGCGTGAGTGTGCAAGGCGGTCAAGCGCTACCAGCACCATTGCCAATACCGACAGAACAACGAAATAAAACGTGTTGTCATCCTTCAGATCAAGACTACCGAAACTTGATCGATGCATCAGCGAAAGCCCGTCATCACCCCCCCAGGCCTTGAGCGAAACCACAAGATAGAAAGCCATTTGCGCAAAGGCCAAGGTAATCATGATGAAGTAAACGCCACGTGTGCGCAGGCTGATGGCACCGATAAACAACGCCAACAAGGCTGCAACACCCATGGCCGCAGGCCAGGCCAGTGCGGCGGAAACTACGCCACTCCCGGCCAGAATGGCCACGCTGTAGGCGCCGGCACCGAAAAATGCCGCGTGACCGAAGGACACCATGCCACCGAAGCCGATCACCAGATTGAGGCTGGTCGCGGCCAGCGCAAAAATCAGTATGCGGCTGGCCAGGCTGACATAAAAGCTCTGGTCAAGCGCCTGCAAAAGCCAGGGCATTGCCGTTAGCGCACACAGGGCAGCAACGGCCACCAGTCTTCTACGCGTTGATGTGGCATAAAAACCCATAGGCTATGAACGCGCCGGGAACAGGCCTTCTGGTCGCCAAAACAGAATGGCCGCCATCAGGACGTAAATGAGAATGGACGCCAGCGCCGGTCCAAGATTGGACGCCACTTCAGACGACAAAAATTCGCGCAAAAGCGAAGGCAATGCAGCACGGCCCAGTGTATCGACCAGTCCAACCAGCAGACTGCCAACCAGCGCGCCACGAATCGAACCGATGCCGCCGATTACAATCACCACAAAAGCAAGAATCAGGATGCTCTCGCCCATACCGACCTGTACCGCCAGCAAGGGCCCGAGCAAGGCGCCGGCCAGCGCGCACAGTGCTGCACCAACGGCAAAAACGGCGGTAAATAACAGGCGTACATTGATGCCCAGCGCTTCGGTCATCTCCCGGTTCGAGGCGCCTGCACGCACCCACATGCCGACCCGGGTACGCGCCACCAGAACGTAGAGCAGAGCAGCAACCAGCAAACCGACGCCAATGATCAACAAGCGATAGGAGGGATAAAAAAATCCGCCGATGTTGACCGGCCCTGAGAGGACGTCCGGTGTGTTGAGAAGAACCGGCTGCGCTCCCCAAACCACGCGTACCAGTTCATTGGCAATCAGGATCAGGGCAAAGGTGGCGAGCACTTGCGCCAGATGGTTGCGTGCATAAAGCCGGCGCTGCAGCGTAACTTCGACAAGCACGCCGATAACTGCGGTGCCCAGCATTGCGGCGCCAATCCCGACTATAAACGACCCGCTGGCCTGCGTCGCCGCTGCCGCCAGATAAGCCCCGACCATGTACAGCGAACCATGCGCCAGATTGATCATGTCCATGATGCCGAACACGAGCGTCAGCCCGGCAGCCAGCAAAAATAACATGAGGCCGAATTGGAGGCCGTTGAGGGCTTGTTCGAGGATGAGTTGAGTCATTTCAGGGGCGAAACACGCAAGACGCGGGAAGTGTGGTGAATACAAGGCGGCAAGGCAAGCGGCGGCGATGACAGCACATCAAGTGCGGCAAGAAGCCGCAAGCCGAAGCCAACAAAGTATTCGCTAGCGGCCTCCTTTACTTCATCTTGCAGGAAGCGACGTAGGCATCCGCATGATTTGTAAAGATCGTCCCCATCGTTTTGTTCGTAACCCGCCCTTGAGCATCCTTGCCGATCACGCGCAGATAGTAGTTCTGCACCGGATAGTGGTTGCTGTTGAATTTGAACTCACCACGCACCGACTTGAAGTGTTTGGATTCAAGCGCTTTTTTCAGCGCTTCCTTATCATCAAGCTTGCCCTTTACGTCGCGCACAGCCGCATCCATCAGGAGCGCGGCATCATAACCTTGAGAGGCGTAAAGCGACGGCAGGCGCCCAAACTCCTTC
>JBBRDR010000048.1:0-19255 GCA_038203745.1 Burkholderiales bacterium
TCCGGCGTGCTACCACCACAAATCGGTCTGCCGGGCTTTGCCGCGACGCCTGCCGGACGCGGTGTGCTGCGCCGGCTTCTTACTTATTGGGGGGAACCAGGCAAACGCCGCTTCCCGCGCCGCCGCCAGCATTATCGCGCTGCCTTGTGTGCCGGTTTGGGCAGTTTGTGGCGCCTGTTCCAGGACGGTGACGATACGCAGATCAACAGTTCAAGCTGGATGATCACCAACGAAAGCCCGGATGGCTACGCCGTGATGCACGTCTCTGGGAAAACTGGGGCCATGTCCGTCGGTGACGTCACTGCAATCCGCACTGAGTCCGGCGAAAACTGGCAAATCTGCATTGTCCGCTGGGCGCTCTCTGAAAACCAGGAACACCTGGAACTCGGCTTGCAAATTCTGGCCACCCGGGCAATTCCAGCTTTTCTTGCACTGCCTGCCGGTGAAAGCGCCGGCGAACGCCTGTCGGTGCTTATCCTGCCCGAAATACCTGCGTTGCGATCCAATGAAATGTTGGTTATCCCCTCAGGCGCACTAGGCGACCAACTCAGGAACTTTGTTCTGATTGTTGAAAAAGAAAATCTTGAAGTTCGGGAAATGAAAAGCACTCGACTTGACGAGCAAAACAGCCAGGTCGAGATTTTCTCGATCGAGTCGGACATGATCGCCACTTAATCTGCCGGAACCTCGGCGCCCTCTTCTCTTTTTTTTCTTTTGCTGTCGTTCCTGAACCTCGGCAGCGTCGCGGCAACCAAAGCGCCAAACAACACTACTGCCCACGACAGATACAACCACACCAGAAAAATCGGCACTGTCGCAAACGCACCATAGAGCACAGTGTAGGACGGAAAATTCGATAGATAAAAGCCAAAGCCCTTTTGCATCAACAAAAAACCCAAGGCTGCAAACAAACCGGCCCACAGGGCATCACGCGGCGCCACCCGGGCATTGGGAACGGTAAAATAGAGTCCGGCGAAAAACAATGCGGCAACAGCCAGAGCAATCGCCTTGAACAATAGACTACGCAGCCAGGGCGGCTCATTCACCAAACCGAGCGATATCGTTACAGCGGTAGAAATGGCAACAACCACACAGGCCACCGCCAAGGGCCACAATGCCAGAACCGCCGCATACAGGCGCAAACGGCGCCACCATGAACGATTTTCCTTAACCATCCAAACGTGGTTGAACGCGCGCTCGATAGTCATCAACAACAGATAGACCGTCATCACCAGCCCAGAGAATCCAACCAGGGTAGCGTTTGCTGCCTTTTGAGAAAACTGCGTGAGGTACTTTATGATCACCCCGGAACTTCCTTCCGGTAGGAGAGCACGAGCAACAACCCAGTCGGATTGCTCAAGCATCTCAAGAAAGCCGGGCAATACCGACATGATGCCGAGCACGACGGCAACCAGCGGCACCAGCGACAACAATGTTGTAAAAGCCAGACTGGCGCTGATCTGAGTAAAGTGTTCTGCAGCAAAGCGGCGCAGAATACAGATGATAAAAGCCTGCAATGAGAAAAGCCGAAGGATCATAAAATCGCTATGATACCCTGCTCCGCTCATGTGTCGCTTTCGAACATAATCCCAATGAAAATTCGCAGCCTCTACCTCACCGCTTGCATCAGCTTGATTTCGTTGATCTTCCTTTGTCTGGCCTGGGAATTACGTTTAGCACCAATCCAGCCTGGCGGTTCTTGGCTGGTGCTGAAGTGTGTCCCATTACTGGCACCACTTTTCGGCATTTTGCACGGACGCCGTTATACCTATCAATGGGCATCCATGTTCATTTTGTTGTATCTAACCGAAGGTGTCGTGCGCGCCAGCAGCGAAACCGGACTCAGCCAATGGCTGGCTGCCGGTGAAACTGTGCTGGCACTGGTTTTTTTTGGCGCCACCGTGGCTTACGCCCGACTCACGCGCCGAAGTAACTTAGCATAGGCGGCGGAGAAAACGGCCTGCAAGGCTTTAAGCACGGACATCTTGAAACAAACAAGGCCCATGAACCAGAATTCATGGGCCTTGCAGGGCAGCGACTGGAATGGCTTATGAAAGCTCGGCCAAAATGGTACTCGAAGCGGAAACTTTATCGCCAATCACCACCTTGACCTTGGTGTCGAGCGGGAGGTAGAGATCGACCCGCGAGCCAAAGCGGATAAACCCGTAACGCTGGCCTGCCGTCAGCAACGTTCCCGCATCAACGTAATTCAGGATGCGCCGGGCCACCAAACCGGCGATCTGGACACAGGTAATGTCACGGCCATCCCCGGTTCTCAGATGCAAGGCACAACGCTCGTTCTCAAGCGACGCCTTGTCGAGTGCCGCATTGAGGAAACTACCCGGCTTGTACCATTTTTTCTGCACGGCACTCTCGATTGGCGAACGGTTTGAGTGCACATTGAACACATTCATGAACACGCTGACCTTGAGCGCGCGCCGGTTCAGGTACGGATCGTCTGCTTCTTCGACAACAACAATGCGCCCGTCAGCCGGCGCCAGCACGCTCTTTGGCCCACCGGCAATGACGCGCGCCGGATCGCGGAAAAACTGCACACAGAAAATGAAAACCAGCCAGAAAGGTAGCGACCAGAGACCGGTATAAGAGGCCGCGACGGCCATGACAAGAGCGCCGGCGATGAATGGCCAGCCTTCCTTGGCGAGTATTGGATGTGGATAGTTATTCATTCTTCCCTTTGATAAAAACTTTGGGCGGGTCAAAGTCCGGGACTCCAACACCACCCAAAGTGAAGGCAAAGCCAAGCGCGAACGAACAGACAGTACGAATAGTACGTTAAGCGCGCAGCGACAAGGCTAAGCCGAGCAAACGCCCAATCAGTTCTTGGATTGGTCGACCAGCTTGTTCTTCTTGATCCACGGCATCATGTCGCGCAGCTTGCCACCGACCACTTCAATCGGATGCTCGGCATTCAGACGGCGACGCGCAGTCATCGAAGGGTAATTGGTCTTGCCTTCCAGGATGAACGCCTTGGCGTATTCACCATTCTGGATGCGCTTCAGCGCTTCACGCATGGCATAACGCGACTCTTCGTTAATCACCGAAGGACCGGTCACATACTCGCCATATTCGGCGTTGTTCGAGATTGAGTAGTTCATGTTGGCGATGCCGCCTTCGTACATCAAGTCGACGATCAGCTTGAGTTCGTGCAGACACTCAAAGTACGCCATTTCCGGCGCATAACCGGCTTCAGTCAGCGTCTCGAAGCCCATCTTGACCAGCTCAACGGCGCCGCCACACAGCACGGTCTGTTCACCGAAGAGGTCAGTCTCAGTTTCTTCGCGGAAGTTGGTTTCGATAACGCCACCCTTGGTACCACCATTGGCCGCCGCATAGGAGAGGGCAATATCCTTGGCCTTCTTGGAAATATTCTGATGCACGGCGATCAGGGTCGGCACACCACCGCCCTTAAGGTACTCGGAACGCACGGTGTGGCCGGGACCTTTCGGCGCGATCATGATGACGTCGAGGTCAGCGCGCGGAATCACTTGGTTGTAGTGGATGTTGAAGCCGTGGGCAAAGGCCAGTGTCGCACCTTTTTTGAGGTTCGGTTCGACGTCATTTTTATACACGTCGGGAATGTTCTCGTCAGGCAACAGCATCATGACGAGATCGGCACCCTTGACGGCCTTGGCGACTTCCTCGACTTTGATGCCGGCTTTCTCGACTTTGCTCCAAGACGCGCCGCCCTTACGCAATCCAACCGTGACCTTGACACCGGAATCTATCAGGTTCTGGGCGTGGGCGTGGCCTTGCGAGCCATAACCCACGATAGTGACCTTTTTACCTTTGATCAGGGAGAGGTCGGCGTCTTTGTCGTAATAAACCTTCATGGTGTTCCTTTCGTGCGGATAATCTGAGAATTTAGATTTTTAGAATTCGGTCGCCGCGGCCGATGCCACTAACGCCGGTACGGACAGTTTCGAGGATGATATCCTTGTCGATTGCCTGGATAAAGGAATCGAGTTTGGAGCCGGTACCTGTGAGTTCGATAACGTAGGTCGACTCGGTAACATCAATGATACGCCCACGGAAGATCTCCGCCATGCGCTTCATTTCCTCGCGGTCCTTGCCTGTGGCACGAACCTTGATCAACATCAGCTCGCGCTCGATATGCGCGGCCTCTGAGAGATCGACAACTTTGATCACGTCGATCAGTTTGTTCAATTGCTTGGTGATCTGTTCGATCACCTCATCGCTGCCAGAAGTCACAATGGTCAACCGGGACAAGGAAAGATCCTCGGTCGGCGCCACAGTCAACGTCTCGATGTTGTAGCCGCGAGCCGAAAATAGCCCGGCCACGCGCGAGAGTGCACCGGCTTCGTTTTCCAGTAATAATGAAATAATGTGTCGCATAGTGTGTTTCCCTTACCGTTCTTCATCGGCCAGAATCATGTCTGAAAGGCCCTTACCTGCAGCCACCATCGGGAAAACATTGGCTTCCCGGCTGGTATAGATGTCGATAAAGACCAGATCATTTTTGTGCTCGACAAAGGCTTTTCTCAGTGCCGGCTCGACGTCCTCCGGGCGGTCGACACGAATGCCGACGTGCCCGTAGGCTTCGGCCAGTTTAACGAAGTCGGGCAGCGAATCCATGTAGGACTGTGAGTAACGACTGCTGTAAAACATCTCCTGCCACTGTCGAACCATGCCCAGATAGCGATTGTTGAGATTGATGATCTTGATCGGCAGACCGAACTGTTTGGCCGTCGACAACTCCTGAATACACATCTGGATCGAACCTTCACCGGTAACACAGGCGACCTGCTTGTCCGGATTGGCCAAAACAGCGCCCATGGCGTAGGGCAGGCCGACACCCATGGTACCCAGACCACCGGAATTAAGCCAGCGACGCGGCTTGTCAAACTTGTAGTACTGCGCAGCCCACATTTGATGCTGACCAACGTCGGAGGTGACGATTGCCTCCCCGCCCGTTACCTCATAGAGTTTTTCAATGACGTATTGCGGCATGATCACATCTTTCATCGAGTACTTCATGCACTGCTTGGCACGCCAGCCCTCAATTTCTTTCCACCATTCGGCCACATCCGGCTTACCTTGTTCGGCCGCAAGCAGATTCATCATTTCCGCGAGCACATCCGAAACATTACCGACAATCGGGACATCCACGCGAACGCGCTTCGAAATTGACGAGGGGTCAATATCGACGTGAATTATTTTACGTGGCAGCGAAGCAAAATCCTCCGGATTGCCAATGACGCGATCGTCGAAACGTGCGCCGATGGCCAGCAATACGTCGCAATGCTGCATGGCCATGTTGGCCTCGACCGTCCCATGCATACCCGGCATGCCCAGAAACTGCGGATCGGTCGCCGGGTAGGCGCCCAACCCCATCAGGGTGTTGGTGATCGGAAAGCCCAGACGGCGGGTCAGCGCGATCAGTTGCTCGGCGGCATTGGACAGGATCACGCCGCCACCGGTGTAGATCATCGGCCGCTTGGCGCCGAGCAGCAACTGTACCGCCTTCTTGATTTGCCCCAGATGCCCTTTAACGACCGGGTTATACGAGCGCATCAAAACTTCTTTCGGGTACTCGAATTTACATTTTGCAGCGGTAATATCCTTAGGAATATCAATGACCACCGGGCCCGGACGTCCGCTATTGGCGATGTAAAAAGCTTTTTTCATCGTCAGGGCAATGTCGCGTACATCCTTGATCAGGAAGTTGTGCTTGACGCAAGGACGGGTAATGCCGACTGTATCGCACTCTTGGAAGGCATCCTGACCGATATAATGGGTTGGCACTTGGCCTGAGATGACCACCAGCGGGATTGAATCCATGTATGCTGTAGCTATGCCGGTCACGGCGTTGGTCGCACCCGGACCGGAGGTCACTAGCGCCACGCCAACCCGGTTCGATGAACGTGCCAGACCATCGGCCGCATGCACCGCCGCCTGTTCATGACGAACCAGAACGTGCTTGATCTGATCCTGCTTGAACAACTCGTCATAAATATGAAGAACCGACCCGCCAGGATAGCCAAATACGTATTCGACCTTTTCTTCCTGCAGGCACCTGATTACAATCTCCGCACCGGTCATCATGGTCATTGCTATCGCCTTACTAAGCAAAATGCTCGAAAAAGCCTGTAACGTTAATGCCTAGGCCACTTTTGGTCAAGACTCCCGCCCGACAATTTCAAGGATACTGATCCTGTCCAGCCCTCGCGAACTGTCAGATTTTCTCGTTGCCACCGAGCGTCGCGCTTTTAAACAAGCGATGTTTGCGGTTCGTAACGAAGAATCGGCGCTCGATATCGTGCAAGATTCAATGATGAAACTCGCCGAAAAATATGGCGACCGTCCGGCAGAAGAGTTGCCAATGCTCTTTCAGCGCATCATGCAGAACACAATTCGCGACTATTATCGACGCAGCAAGGTACGCTCGTTGTGGACCACCCTGCTTTCTTCATTTTCATCCGGCGACGACGATGAACACGACCCGCTTGAAACTCTTGAGGTCGAATCGGGGTCATATACGCCGAACACCCCGGACGGGCAGCTTCAGCAAGCCCAAGTACTTGTAATTATTGAAAAAGAGATAAAGTTACTGCCGCCACGTCAACGCGAAGCCTTCCTCATGCGTTACTGGGAGGACATGGACGTTGCAGAGACTGCTTCTGCAATGGGTTGCTCAGAAGGTAGCGTTAAAACACACTGTTCGCGTGCTACACATACGCTGGCAGCGGCATTGAAAGTAAAAGGAATTACGCTATGAACGAACTTCATTTCGCCTACAAGATCAGGCAGCACCTGAATCTCGGATTGCACGCGTTGCGCCCCGAAACAACCAGTCGCCTTGCTCTGGCCAGACAGGCCGCCCTCGACTGCCAGAGACAGACGGCCAGCCAATCGGTATTAGCCACAGCCGGCGGCTTCGTTCAGCACCACTTCGACAATCTGCATTTCAAGCAGGCACTGACGGGAGTTGCGCTGCTTCTGTCCGTCGCCTTTTCCACGTTCTGGCTGGCTGACCATCGTGTCACCGAACTTGGTGTGATTGACAGCGCCCTGCTCGCCGGTGATCTGCCTATTGCCGCATTTACCGACAAAGGCTTTGATGTATGGTTAAAACGCGCCTCGTCGAACTGATTTTCGGCTGCGTTTTTGCGACAACGGGCTGGGCGGCAACGTCCAGCCCGTCGCTCATTGCAACGCCGCCACAACCCACGTGGAGCGAACTGACAGTTCAGCAGAAAATCGTCCTCGCCCCCTTGAGCGACGACTGGGACTCCTTAGCATTTTACCGCCAGAAAAAATGGCTTGGCATTGTCGGGCGTTTCGCCACCATGACACCGGAAGAACAACGACGGGTTCAGGTGCAGATGCAGGGATGGGGGAAATTGACGCCAGAACAACGGCAGACGGCACGCGACAACTTCCAAGCGGCCAGCCATCTGTCTGAAGAGAAGAAAAAAGAGCTCAAACTGAAATGGGAAGAGTATTCCAACTTACCGGAAGATGAAAAAGAGCAACTCAAGCTGCAAGCGGCCAATAAGCCTGTTCCCAAGCCCGGACGGCCGGCAATCTCGCCCACACTGACACCGGCATCTCCAGCCATAGCGACACCACCTGCAACGGAAACAGCTTCGCCGGCAGGTGCCGTGCCAACGGCGGCTGACCCGGCAACAAAATACTGAACTCTGCGTGATACCTGCTCCAGAAAGACTTGCCCACCCGGCGATACTACGCCGGTTGGCTGCAATGCTTTATGAGCTTCTGATCGTGTCTGCTGTGCTCGTCGTCATGCTGATTCTTCCTCATGTACTACTGGGAGCATTTGCACATCGTCTGGCTACAACGCCGGTTTTGTGGGTACATCTTTTTCTTGTTCTGCTCGCTTATTTCCTGTGGTTCTGGTGCCACGGCGGGCAAACGCTGGCCATGAAAACCTGGCGCATCCGGTTGCTTACGCGCACCGGACTGCCCATCCGTCCAGCACAGGCTTTGCTACGTTATCTCCTGTGCTGGCTCAGCCTAGGACTTGGCGGAATTGGCGTCTTCTGGGCGCTGCTTGATCGCGACGGGCAGTTTTTGCACGACAGGCTGGCCGGCACCCGGCTTGTTGAAGTCGTTAGATAAGCGACTAGCGCCGCTCAACCCACCAGATCATCCCCGCCGCTGCAAGCATGAAGAGCGCTGAAGGCGCCATCGCGCTAATGACCGGTGACCAGCTATTGATCGCCCCAAGATTGGAGAAGAGGCCATTGAGCATATGGAAAAAAACCCCAATCATCACACCGGAAAAAATCTTCAGACTGACGCCACTCACCCGATTATGGGTGTATCCGAATGGCAAAGCCAGCGCCACCATGACCAGTGCCGCCAAGGGATAGATCACCTTTTTCCACAATGCAATATCATAACGCTGCGTTTTCTGACTATTTTCTGCCAAGTGCCGGGTATACGCCGACAGGTGCAGCAGCGACATGCGGTCTGGCGAGACCATCAGCACGGACAGGATGTCCGGATTGAGTGCCGAACGCCACTCCATGTCGGGCATGGTAAGCACTTCTGATCGCTCGCCATGCAGGACGGTTTGAACGACACCAATCAAACGCCAACTGGCTGGCGGAACATAAACGCCCTCTTTTGCCTCAGTGACCGAACGCAGTTGCGACTTTTCGTCAAAGTCATAAATGCGGATTCCACGCAAGCGGGTGTCCGGCAAAACAACCTGTACGTTAATGAATCGCCGCTCATCCTTAACCCATAAACCACTGCGCAAGTCCTGCCCGACCGTACTACCCTTCTCCATCAGACGCATCTGTTGAGCGGCTCGTTCGGCGGGTGGCGATACCACTTCACCAATAAAAAAAGTAATCAGGGCGCAGACTACAGCAACCTGCATCAAACATAAGAGCAATCGCCCGGTCGACATCCCCGATGCGCGCAGCACAGTGATTTCCGAATGCCTAGCCAGCGTCGACAGTGCATAAAGTGTTCCGATCAGGACCGCAATCGGCATTAGTTCGTAAATACGCCCCGGCATGCGCAAGGCAACAAAAGCTACCGCGTGGTGCAACTGGTAGCTTCCCTGGCCGACATTTTTGACTTCAGTAATCATGTCGAAGAAGCCGAACAGCGCCAGAAATCCGGCCAACACCAGCAGAATCGCGCCTGAAACCTCACGAATCAGATATCGACGATAGATTTTCATCGTTTGAACCGGGCGAAGGAAAGCACCGCAATCCGTTTAAAGAAGAGCAACGGAAGCAGGCCGAGCATGAACGCATGCACGGCCAGAACTCCCACTACAAAAGATATTCTTCCGCCCGCCACCCAAGCCTGACTAATCGTCATCAAATTGTTGTAAACAAGATAAGCGAATAGCGCCAGAAGGAGGTTTGCAGATCGACCGGCCCGCGGGTTAACGAAAGACAGCGGAATGGCCAGCAACGCCAGAACAATGGCAGACAAGGGTACCCCGAGGCGCCACAGCAGTTCAGCACGATAGACGGGAAGATCTTTCTGTATCAGCTCCAGCGTCGGCGTATTCTTCGGCGTCCGTTCTATTCCTCGCGCCTCCTTGGTCTCCAGACGGATGGCATAGCGTGCATACTCAAGAATCCGGAACTCCGGCGTACCCGGCTCAATCTCGTAACGCCGACCGTTCTCCAGCACCAAGAAGCGATCCCCATTCTCTGCAATTTCCTGGTGACCGGTTGCGGCCATCGTCACGCCCAACCGCCCGTTCTGAACCGAGTTAACAAATACGTTTCGTACATAACTCGCGCTATCAGCAACCGCCTCGACGAAAACGACCCGATCACCAGAAGACGATTCCTGAAACGCACCCGGCGATGCCTGCCCGGCATCCTTGCGCGTATTAAGATTGCTCCGGTACTCGGCACTTTGTGACAAGGCCCAGGGAGAAACGAAGAGGGAAAGACCCGCAATCGCAACAACCAACGGTAGGGTAAAAGCCATCACCGGCCGTACCCACGCCGTAAGCGACAAGCCGGAAGAGAACCAGACAACCATTTCGGAATCACGATAACTGCGTGACATTGCCAGCAAAACTGATATAAACAGTGACAAGGTCAGCAAAGCTGGGATGTAATTCAGTGCCGAAAACCCAAGCAAGGCAATCACCGCTTCCGGCGCAATCGAGCCCTGAGCGGCTTCACCCAACAAACGAATCAGTTGGGTTGTTAGCAGAATGGCGAAAAGCGCAACAAAAACGCCGGCAGCCGAGTGGGTAAACTCGCGCCGGGCGGCACGCTGGAAGATCATTTTTTGACTTTAACGAAAAACTGCAGTGATAATCGACTTTTGGTACGAAACTGCACTGGTTAAGGAGTATCTAGTGGAATTTAGCATAAAAAGCGGAAGCCCGGAGAAGCAACGTGGCGCTTGTGTCGTCGTTGGCGTCTTTGAAGCCGGCAAATTGTCTTCTCCTGCCGACCTGATCGACAAGGCATCCCATCAGCACATTTCCGACATTATCAAACGCGGTGACATGAGCGGAAAAAGCGGCTCAACGTTGCTTCTTCACGACATCAAGGGAACACTTTGCGAACGGGTCCTGCTGGTTGGGCTGGGTAAGGAAAAAGAATTCCGCGAAAAGGAATACTGCGCGGCAATTCGCAGCGCGGTTAAGGCGCTTAATGCAACAGGCGCGCCCGAAGGCATCCTCTTTCTGACCGAAATCGCCGTCAAGAAACGTAGCATTGCCTGGCGTATCCGGCAGGCCGTGATCATCGCGCAGGAGACTGTCTATCGTTTTGACCAGTTCAAAAGCAAAAAAGACGAGGTAACCCGGCCTTTGTGCAAACTGGCCTTTGCCGTTGAACGGCGCAACGACCAATCACCCGCCAAAGAAGCCCTGACCCAGGGATTGGCCATCGCTGAAGGTATAGCGTTGGCAAGGGATCTCGGGAACCTGCCCGGCAACGTGTGTACCCCGACCTATCTGGCCGAAACCGCACAACGAATCGCCCGTGACCATCTGCTCGACTGTCAGATTCTTGAACGCGACGACATGGAAGCACTGGGTATGCATTCGCTGCTTTCAGTAACCAAAGGTTCGCACCAGCCGCCCAAATTCATTGTCCTGCACTACAGGGGAGCCAAGAACGGCGGCAAAAAATCTGCGGCAGAGAAGCCTCTGGTTCTGGTCGGCAAAGGGATTACCTTTGACTCCGGCGGCATTTCGCTCAAACCCGGCCCCGAGATGGACGAAATGAAGTTTGACATGTGCGGGGCGGCCAGTGTGCTCGGCACACTCAAGGCGGTAGCTCAAATGAAGCTGCCGCTGAACCTTGTGGTAATCGTCCCCGCCTCCGAAAACATGCCCGGTGGCGCAGCCAGTAAGCCCGGGGATATCGTCACCTCGATGTCCGGCCAGACCATCGAAATCCTCAACACCGATGCTGAAGGCCGACTCGTCCTGTGCGATGCGCTAACCTACGCCGAGCGCTTTGATCCAGAAACCGTGATTGACGTCGCCACGCTGACCGGTGCCTGCGTGATTGCTCTCGGCCACATCGCCACTGGACTTTTTGCAAATGACGACGATCTGGCTCGCGAGCTTCTGCACGCCGGTGAGGAAGCACAAGATCGCGCCTGGCAAATGCCGCTGTGGGACGACTATCAGGACCTGCTCAAAAGCAACTTTGCCGACATGGCCAATATTGGCGGGCGAGCGGCAGGCAGCATTTCTGCCGCCTGTTTTCTCTCGCGCTTTACCAAGAAATTCGACTGGGCGCACCTCGACATCGCCGGCACTGCGTGGAAATCGGGGCCTGACAAGGGTGCGACCGGACGCCCCGTCCCCTTGCTGGCGCACTACCTCCTAAAGCGTGCCGGGAAACTCAATTGACCCAGATTTTTTTCTACCACAACGCGGCTGACCGCATCGCTGCCGCCGCGGCACTGATCGGAAAAGCGTTCATGCAACGAAAGGCTTTGCTGATTTACGCGCCCGATGCCGAAACATCCAGCGCCCTTGACCGTCACATTTGGATGCACCCGCCAACGGGTTTTGTTCCGCATGTGCACAGCAGTTCTCCTCTCGCTGCAGAAACACCGGTACTTCTCGCCGAAAATCTGGAAACGCTTCCCCATAACGAGCGCCTGTTCAACCTTTCCGCCGAAATTCCTCCCGGCTTTTCGCGCTTTACCAGCGTTATCGAAGTCGTCGGACAGCGCGGAGATGAACGACAAGCCGGTCGCGAACGCGTCAAGTTCTACAAGGATCGCGGTTACGAAATAAAATATTTCGATCTCTCGGAGAAAAACTGATGGCTGAACAGTCTGACGTCGTTGATCGTGCCGACACCCTGATGCGCCGACGGCGGAGTTTCGTCGCCACGCCATCGACCGAGGAAGAAAAAGCCAGCTTGCGCAAGCCGGTAAACGACGATGACGACCTGCCGGTGCTCACTGAAATTGTCTCGGCTGAAGCGGCCGTTTCCGAAAGCAGCACGGATCGCTTCGATGAAACCCTGCTGTCGATCATCGCTACCGACCTCATCCACAGCATAGAAAACCAACTGGCCATCGAATTGCCGAGCTTGATCGAAGCCACCCTGCTCAACGCCCAGAACGAATTACGCACGGGCGTCAACTCGACACTCGAAATGGCCTTGCACGATTTCATCACCCGACGCAAGCAACTGCACCTGCCGCTTGACGACCCCAATCGGGGCAATTAGCGCAGCCGCATCCGGCAGCACTCAGAGCACCGGTACGATCCGGTATAATCGCGGGCTTTCCTCACCCGCCTATCCCGTACCCTATGGAACTCGCCAAAAGCTTTGAACCGGCTGACATCGAACGTCGCTGGTACCCCGACTGGGAAGCCAAAGGCTTCTTCAACGCCGGCCTCGACACGCAAAAACCCGACGCCTTCTGCATCCTGCTGCCCCCGCCCAACGTCACCGGCACGCTGCACATGGGGCACGGCTTCAATCAGGCGATCATGGATGCGCTTACCCGCTACCACCGCATGCGCGGCGACAACACATTGTGGCAGCCGGGCACCGACCACGCCGGCATCGCCACGCAGATCGTTGTGGAACGGCAACTCGACGCGCAAGGCATTTCACGCCATGACCTCGGGCGCGAGAAATTTCTCGAAAAAGTCTGGGAGTGGAAAGAGTATTCGGGCAACACCATCACCCGCCAGATGCGTCGCCTCGGCACCTCGCCGGACTGGACGCGCGAGCGCTTCACCATGGACGCCGGCCTGTCGAAGATCGTCACCGAGACCTTCGTCCGTCTGCACAAGGAAGGCCTGATTTATCGCGGCAAGCGCCTCGTTAACTGGGATCCCGTGCTGCACACGGCGGTTTCCGATCTCGAAGTGGTGAGCGAGGAAGAAGACGGCTTCATGTGGCACATCCGCTACCCGTTGGCGGATGGCTCGGGTGATTTAACCGTCGCGACCACGCGGCCGGAAACCATGCTCGGCGACACCGCCGTGATGGTGCATCCGGACGACCCGCGCTACCAGAGCATGATCGGCAAGATGGTCAAGCTGCCTTTGACTGATCGTGAAATCCCGATTATTGCCGATGCCTACGTCGACCTCGAATTCGGCACCGGCTGCGTCAAGGTCACGCCGGCTCACGACTTCAACGACTATGCTGTATGCCAGCGCCACAAGCTGCCGATCATCTCCATCCTCACGCTGGACGCCAAGATCAACGACAACGCCCCGGCCAAGTATCAAGGCATGGATCGTTTTGATGCGCGCAAGGCGGTTGTTGCCGACCTCGAAGCGCTGGGCATTCTGGTCAAGACCGAAAAGCACAAGCTTAAGGTTCCGCGCGGCGATCGCACCGGCGTGGCCATTGAGCCGATGCTTACCGACCAGTGGTTCGTCGCCATGGCCAAAGAAGGTGCTGACGGCACCAGCATCGTCGGCAAGGCGCTCGAATGCGTCGCCTCGGGCGAGATCAAGTTCGTTCCTGAAAACTGGGTCAATACCTACAACCAATGGCTCAACAACATCCAGGACTGGTGCATTTCGCGGCAGTTGTGGTGGGGCCACCAGATCCCGGCGTGGTACGGCGACAATGGTGAAATTTTCGTCGCCCACGATGAAGCCGAAGCCAAGGCGCAAGCCGCAGTAGATGGCTACAACGGTGCGCTGACGCGTGATCCAGACGTGCTCGATACGTGGTATTCGTCGGCCCTGTGGCCCTTCTCGACGCTCGACTGGACGCCGGAATGGCCCGCCAAGTCGAATGACGCGCTCGATCTCTACCTGCCGTCCACGGTACTGGTAACCGGCTTCGACATTATCTTCTTCTGGGTCGCCCGGATGATCATGATGACCAAGCACATCACCGGCAAGATTCCGTTCAAGCACGTCTATGTGCATGGCCTGATCCGCGACGCGGAAGGCCAGAAGATGAGCAAGTCCAAGGGCAACGTGCTCGACCCGATCGACCTGATCGACGGCATCGGCATCGAGGATCTGGTCAAGAAACGCACCACCGGCTTGATGAACCCCAAGCAGGCGCAGCAGATCGAAAAACGCACGCGCAAGGAATTCCCGGAAGGTATCCAGGCATTCGGTACCGACGCCCTGCGCTTCACTTTCCTCTCGCTCGCCAGCCCAGGCCGTGACATTAAGTTCGACTTGCACCGCTGCGAGGGCTATCGCAACTTCTGCAACAAGCTGTGGAACGCGACGCGCTTCGTGCTGATGAACACCGAAGGCCAGGACTGCGGCATCGACGCTTGCTCGCCTGAACAGTGTTCAACGCAACTCGATTTCTCCTTCGCCGATCGCTGGATCGTCAGCAAGCTGCAACGCACCGAAGCGGAAATCGCGCAACACTTTGCAGACTACCGCTTCGACCTGCTCGCCCGTGCCATCTACGAATTCATCTGGGACGAGTTCTGCGACTGGTATCTCGAGCTGGCCAAGGTGCAGATGCAGTCGGGAACGCAGGAACAGGCGCGCGCGACACGGCGGACGCTGGTGCGTGTGCTCGAAACCGTGCTGCGCCTCGCCCACCCACTGATTCCCTTCATCACCGAAGAGCTCTGGCACGCCGTCGCTCCGCTCGCGGGCCGAAAAACGCAAGAGTCGATCATGCTCGCCGCCTACCCGAAAGCGCAGCCCGAGAAAATCGACGAGGCGAGCGAAGCCATGGTCCAGCAACTGAAGGGTCTCGCCTACGCCTGCCGCAATCTGCGTGGCGAAATGAACATCTCGCCGGCGCAGAAAGTGCCGCTGATCGCCGCTGGCGACGCCGCATCTCTGACCGTCTTCGCACCCTATCTCAAGGCACTGGCAAAGCTCGCTGACATGCAGATCGTTGCCAACTTGCCAGACGACGCGGACGCACCGGTTGCCGTCGCTGGTGAAACGCGCCTGATGTTCAAGATCGAAATCGACATCGCCGCCGAGACCGAACGCCTCACCAAGGAGATCGCCCGACTCGAAGGTGAAATCGTCAAGGCCACGGCCAAGCTCGGCAACGAAAGCTTCATCGCCCGCGCGCCGGCACCGGTCGTCGAGCAGGAGAAGAAGCGTCTGGCTGACTTTATCGCGACGGTCGACAATCTGAAGCCGCAGTTGGAACGACTCAAACGCTGAATGCAGAGAAAGACCATTGGCACCATTGAAAAAGCCGCCAGCGAGCAATCGCGGCGGCTTTTTTTTAACTGCGCTGGCACTCTATCCTTACCAACTCGACGCCCAATGTGAAGTTTTTTCCCGCCGCAAGAGCAGCCAGAGCGAAACGACCGCAAACAGCAAGAAGCAAACGCCCGACCAGTTCGCCAGCGACAGGCCGAGGAAAACCCACTCCTTATCCGTGCAGAAGCCAGTCACCATGAACATCTGCGGCCACTGCACGCCAAGCCAGTTCACGATGCGCTCAACCAGCGTCGGGTCGCCGATGCCGCATTCGATGACTTTTTCCGGCGCGTATTGCATCCAGCTCTGTTGCACAGCGGCAGCGAGGCCAGCGAGCGCCGTCAGCAGTAAAGCGCTACCCCATAGGCGGCGTAGCCCTGGTAACAGCGCGCCGCAAACGCCAAAAGCCGCCAGCAGCATATAGATCCAGCGCTGAAAGTTGCATAAGTGGCAGGGGTTCAGTCGCGCCATGTCGCCGATGGCCAAGCCTGCGGCCAACAGGCCGACCGCGGCAAGGGCGATGACGATGAAGACAAGTCGGTTGGAAATGCGCATGATCCGCTCGATGGAGTGTGGGTTGGATGGGTGAATGGATTGCCAGCACGAAAACCAGAACGCGGTGGCGAAAATGAGTTTCGCGATTTTACGGCAATCTTTCGCGGCATTCGCCACGGCAGCAAAATCGCTGACGGAAAGACGCTGACGGCGAGCATCCAGCCACGCGTTCAAGCGCTTGCTATTCCCTGTCACTGGATCAACGAGTATATTTCCCCGGTCTGGCTTTCCCCTCTGTACATTCACTGATCGTGACCCATGAAAACACGCATCCTACTCGTTGAAGACGACGAACGACTTGCTGACCTGACCGCCGAATATCTGCGCAAAAATGATTTCGAAGTCAGCATTGAAGGCCGCGGTGATACCGCCGAACTGCGAATCACCGCTGACAATCCCGACCTCGTCATCCTAGACGTCATGCTGCCCGGCAAGGACGGCTTCGAGGTCTGTCGTGGCGTGCGCGACAAGTACCACGGTGTCATCCTGATGCTGACCGCGCGGGACGAAGATCTCGACCAGATTCTCGGCCTCGAACTCGGTGCCGACGATTACCTCGCCAAGCCAGTACAGCCGCGCCTGCTGCTCGCTCGCATCAAGGCGCTGCTACGGCGCTCGCCGGGAATGCTCGCCCAAGGGGAGGACGCGAGCGAAGCTGACGAAAGTGCCGAGCTGACTTTCGGCAATTTCCGCATTAGCCAGGCGACGCGCAACGCCTACCTCGGCAACGAAACGATCGACCTCACCACAGCCGAGTTTGACCTGCTCTGGCTGCTGGCACGGCACGCCGGCAGCATTCTGTCGCGCGACGATCTGCTGCAGCAACTGCGCGGTATCGGCTTCGACGGCCTCGACCGCTCGATCGACGCGCGCATTTCTCGACTGCGCCGCAAGCTCGGCGACGACCCCGAAAATCCGACGCGAATCAAGACCGTGCGCAGCAAGGGCTACCTCTTCAGCAAGCATGACTGGCAATAGCGGTAGCGGTAGCAGCGGCGGTAGCGGTAGCAGCGGCGGCAGCGGCCGCCTGCTCGACATCATCGGCCGCTACAAGCCGACGCCTTGGCACGGGCGCTATAGTCTCTCGCGGCTATTCCTCTCCTTCTACCTGCTGGTGATGGGCTCCTTCATCGCCATCGCCTTCTTCGCCGACTTCGTCATCTCGACCGCCGTCAGGGGCGTCACTGACGATTACACCAGCCGTTTCATGAACGGCACCATCGTCCTCATCGAAGAAGACCTCTTCCGCCGGCCGCGCGCCGACTGGCCAACAGCAATCAAGACACTTGGCGAGAAATTCGCCTACAAACTCGACATCGTTGATCGCTGGAGTCTGAAGCTGACGCGCAAGCAGGCCGAAAAGCTCGACGACGGCGACCTCGCTATCGACGCCGACGGCAATATTCTTTACCACCGTCTCAAGCAAACACCGCAGATTCTGGTCGTCGGCCCGCTCTCACCCGACGCCGACCCGGATCGACCGCGCTCCTTACCGCTCGAACTACGCATCCGTCTGCTGACCTGGAGCCTGATCGGCCTCTGCCTCGCCATTGCCGTCTGGTTCTGGGTACGTCCGGTGTGGCGCGACCTCGAAGCGCTACGACAAATGGCACGAGCGCTTGGCGAAGGACACTTCGAAGCCAGGGCACCGGACGCACGCAGTAGCGCCTTCGAGTTGCTGACCGAAACGCTCAACGGCATGGCCGAACGCACGCAGCGCCTGATCGCCTCACAAAAAGATCTCTCGAGCGCCATCTCGCATGAATTACGCACGCCGATCGCCAGGCTACGTTTTGCCCTCGAGATGTGCTCAGAAACCGACGATCTCGAAGAGCGTGCGCGACTCTGGAAGATGATGCGGGTCGACCTCGACGAACTCGACAGCCTGATCGATTCGAGCCTCACCTATTCGCGCTTCGAGCGCGAACAACCCGAACTGCACCTCGCCTCCGTCGAGATCGATCCGTGGCTGCACGAAGAAGTCGAATCGATGCGCATCCTCAGCCGCTCGCACGAACTCAGCGTCGATTGCAGCGCCCTGCCGCACGGCCAACACGCCGAACTCGACCTGAAGAGCATGCCCTACGCCGTCACCAATCTGCTGCGCAATGCGCTCAAGTACGCCAAGACCCGTATCCGTGTCAGCAGCGAGGTCGTTGGCCACCGCATCCTCGTGCATGTCGACGACGACGGCATCGGCATTCCGCCGGAAGAACGGCAGCGCGTGTTCTTCGCCTTTACCCGGCTCGACCGTTCGCGCGACCGCGCTACCGGCGGTAACGGCCTCGGTTTGGCGATCGTTCGCCTGGTGCTCGAACAGCACGGCGGCACCGCTATCGCCGACGCGTCGCCGCTTGGTGGCGCTCGGTTTACCCTGAGTTGGCCGGTGTTACAGAGCGTCACTGAAAGCTGACGAAAGCGCTAAAGACGCCTCTTTGGGCGCTCACTACGATGAACTGATTCGACGGTCCCCAACTGGAGAAAGCATGTCTCAATCGAATCCGCTTAACGAAGTTCGCCTTGGCTGTGCCTGTATAAAAGCTGCTGCTCTATTCACCGCACAGGCGCTGGGCGATTGAATACCATGCCCACGCCACCCTCAACTTTCCCGGTGGCCGAAGGGGTCGGCATTTTCGTCGGGATCCTCGCCTGGGATCTGCTCACCGGCGGCCATGTCGATATTCTGAAAGCCTTGGCGATCGCCGTTCCGTGCTCCTTGGCGTGGTTCGCCGTACGACGATGGCGTGACAAGTCAGGTCGATCAAAACCCGATCGGCATTAAGCGAAATCAATATATTTTCTGATAAAACAATGCGTTAAATCGTTTTAATAGCAGCCTGTTACACTGCGTCACGCAACGCATGTACATGCACAACAGATTTTCTGGCCCCAAGCTTTTATAATTCTTAACATTGCTTCAGCACTCCCCCGCTGACAATGTTTGACCCTCCCTGACCCATCTCAATGATGGGATTTGAATCCCGACCAAATGGTGCGGGATTTTTTTTGTCTGGATTTCAGAGTTATCTTTCGGGCAGCGGTTTAGGCGGGAACGCCACC
>JBBRDR010000049.1:0-18929 GCA_038203745.1 Burkholderiales bacterium
CAGGGAACCATCGACGGTGGTGATAGCCCGTTTGCGGATATCGTCGCTTTGAAGATGTATGAAATTGCCCCGGTTATCACGCTTTCAGGACACATTCTCGTCATTCATTCGCTTTACATCAATAACGATTTCTACAACAAATTGCCGCCTGAAGATAAGAAAATTTTCGATGATGCAGCCAAGCGCTCTGCCGAGGATGTTTGGAAAATGGCGGCTGAAAATGAAAAGAAGGCGGTAGCAGAAATCATCAAGGGTGGCGGCAAGGTCAATACGCCTTCTCCGGAGTTCAAGGACGCTCTGGTCAAAGCTGGTCAGGGAACATGGAAGCTGTTCTATGACACGGTGCCGAATGCCAAGGAGATTCTGGATAGCGTGAAACAATACAAGTAGCTCGTAATCTGTATCGATATAAAAAGCTGTTCCCGTGCCGCAACGGGGACAGCTTTTTTGTGGATGAGCACTAAAATAAGTCGTGATATGAGCGGTACAGGGAGTTGTTCTTTAGGGGGTACAACGCGTTTTCTAAGTCCTGTAACCGTGACCGAAAAAATTCTATTCAATGCAAATTGCATTGGATGTCGTGGTCAATTAGGGGGTAGTGATGAGTGAACTGATGCCGGAGAAGGCGCAATCCAACGAAAGCGCGTGGGAAGTGTCCTTTCAGGTTTTTTGTGCCAGTGTTTTTCTGGGCATGATCGGCCTGGTTTTCTACAACGCCATGTTGCGCTACGTTTTCCGCTCAAGCTATCCGCCCAGCGAAGAATGGGCAAGATTCCTGTTTATCTACATTACCTTTTTCGGTGCGATTGAGGGTTTTTACCGCGGCCGGCACATTTCTGTCGACATGGTGACTTCGCTGCTGCACGGCGTGACTCGCAAGAGCGTGGATATCGTGGCGCAGATTCTGGCCTTGGGTGCGGTCTTTGTGCTGGTTGTCGGCGGAATAACATTGGTCATGCAGACCATGGATACGAAAACAGTCGCCACCGGACTTAATATGACGTTTGTCAATGGCACTTTGCCATTGATGGCGATCGCGGTTTTCATAATCCGGGGACGCGAGTTGTTGCTGACGATCAGGAAACCCGCATCGGAATTTAAAGCCAAGTCCAAAGTTGAGGAGTTGTAATCATGGAATTGATTATCTTCCTCGTCTCACTTTTTGTTTTTCTTTTTCTGAATATTCCGATCTCGCTGGTGATGGTTCTTTGCTCCATCTGCCTGATGATTTACTCGGGTTTCTGGGATTTCATGATCATCCCGCAGGCCATGGTTGACGGGGTCAATAACTACCCGCTGATGGCCATACCGTTTTTCGTCTTTGCCGGCGAGATCATGGCCAAGGGCGGATTGTCCAAGCGTGTAGTACTGCTGGCGCAATTGATTATCGGGCGAGTCCGAGGCGGCCTAGGTTATGCCACAATCGTTGCCAGCATCATTTTTGCAGGCTTGATGGGCAGTTCGGTCGGTGAAGCAGCCGCACTCATGGGTATTCTCTATCCGATGATGAAGCAGGCTGGATACGATTCGGGCCGCGCCGGTGGCATTATTGCCTCGGGCGCAATCCTCGGCCCGATCATCCCGCCGTCGGCCAACTTCATTCTGCTTGGCGCGACAGTCGAACTGTCAATTACCAAGCTGTTCATGATTGGCCTGGTGCCGGGACTGCTAATCGGACTTTTCCTGCTCGTTATGTGGTATTTCATCGCCAGGATCGACGGTTACACCGACACGATTACCTTCACACGGTCGCAAGCAATCAACATCCTGAAGGAATCGTTGCCGGCATTCCTGTTGCCGGTGCTTCTGCTTGGCGGAATCCGCGGTGGCGTTTTTACTCCGACTGAAGGCGGCGCTTTTGCAGCAGTTTATGCCATCATCGTTTGCTGTTTTTATTACCGCGAGCTTTCACTGCGGGAGCTGTTACGCGTTAGCACCACGGCGGCACGCACCACGGCGGTGGTGATGTTCATTGTCGGATCGGCTACCGCCGTCGGCTGGTTCATCACCTCGGCGCAGATTCCAATGCAGATGGCGGCTGTCTTCGAACCCCTGATTCCCAACCCGACGCTATTACTCATGGCAATCATGATCTTCCTCTTTGCCGCCGGTATGGTGATGGATTTGACGCCGAACATTCTGCTGTTCGCGCCGGTGTTCTTCCCGATCATCAAGATGGCCGGCATTGATCCCTACCACTTTGGTCTGCTGTTTGTCCTGAATGTTGGTATCGGTGTTATCACGCCGCCAGTGGGGACGGTTCTGTTCGTCATCTGTGGTTCGGCGGGAATCACCATGAACAACCTGGTCAGAAAGATGGCGCCTTTCCTGTTGATGGAAGTCCTGGTGCTCTTCCTGTTGTTATTCTTCCCGAGTCTGTCGATAGTTCCCATGAAATGGCTGACGTAAGTGAATGTAAGTAAAAGAGCCTTTTTGCGACCTGGATGGGACTGATTGCCTTTGTGGCTTGCCCATCCAGAAATCAATCGATTAACTGCCGATAAAATTCTTTTCAAAAACATCGGTATAGATTTCATTTTGGTCTTGAACGGTGAAGTTCTACGTGAACACCTCCCTGTTTGGGAAAGTCAGCCGATACAGGTTGTTGATGACCTGGTGAGCTTCTGAAGCATTCATCCCTCAGGGACTTCCTGCCGGGCGTCAACCCCGCCAACGCGTTAGTACGGAAGCGCATGATTCAGCGATTTACTGGCTGTATTTTAGGTTGGTAATCAGACAAAAGGAGACGCGTGATGCGCGAATTGGCCGGTAAGTGGATGCGCTATTCGGGCGATTTTTGGGGCGGTTTCGCCGCCATGCTGGTGGCTTTGCCGGCAGCGGTGGCTTTTGGCGTAACCGTGTATTCGGCAATCAGCCCGCAATATGCAGCTTTTGGGGCTCTAGCCGGTATTCTCGGAGCGACAGCGTTAGGGCTGCTAGCACCTACCTTCGGCGGAACTGATCGCCTGATTAGCGCGCCCTGTGCGCCTGCCGCTGCCGTGCTTTCGGCATTTGCCATCCAGTTGGTGTCGCAGGGTGTTCAACCGCTGGCGATTGTGCTGATGATGACGGTCCTGGGAATTCTGACCGGCCTTATCCAGTTGTTGATGGGGTTTATGGGTATTGGGAAGTTGATCAGATATATCCCTTATCCTGTGGTCAGTGGTTTTCTGAGTAGTGTCGGATTGATTATTGTTGGTAGCCAGTTGCCTAAATTTGCCGGTGCGCCGGCCGGTATCAGTTGGCTTGACGTTCTAGTCAGCACTCATCATTGGGACTGGCGGGGCTTGGCAATCGGCGGCATGACAGTCATTGTGATGATTATGGGGCCGAGAATTACGAAGAAAATTCCTGGAACGATTCTTGGTATTACGGCAGGAGCCCTTACTTATGCGGGAATCGCCATTACTGATCCATCCCTGCTCGAGTTAAATGGAAATTCGCTGGTTGTCGGTTCGCTTGGCGCAACAGGCGATGGGTATGTTGAGCTGATTACCAACCGCTGGAATCAGATCGGCGAGTTGAAGCTATCTCAAGTGGGTGCTCTCATCGGAAGTGCAATTACCCTGGCGGCCTTGCTTTCCATTGATACCCTCAAGACCTGTGTCATTCTCGATCAGATGACGCAGACACGCCATGACCCTAATCGCGAACTGGCCGCTCAGGGGTTTGCCAACGCGGTGTCTGCTTCCATTGGTGGCATGCCTGGCGCAGGAACCATGGGTGCCAGCATGGTCAATCTGAACAGTGGAGCCCGGACACGGATGTCCGGGATTGTCGAAGGCATGATGGCGCTGGTCGTTGCGTTGCTGCTGGGTGCCTTTGTCGCTTGGATTCCGACTGCCACACTCAGTGGCGTATTGATCGTCGTCGGGCTGCGCATGATCGATACCAACCCGCTTCGTTTCCTTGAGTCTCGTTCGACGGTGCTCGATTTTTCTGTTGTCATGGCGGTAGTAGCCTCTGCCTTGCTTGTCGGGCTGATTGCGGCATCTGCCGTGGGCGTTATTCTTTCCATCATCCTTTTCTTGCGAGAGCAGGTCGGTGGCAATGTTGTCCGGCGCAAGAGCTTTGTTGGGGAACGCTCGTCGACATGGTACCGCCCAGAATCTGAAATGCAGCGCCTGGAAGCGCTTGGTGATACAGCCGTAATTTTTGAATTGCAGGGAAGTCTGTTTTTTGGAACCACCCATCAGCTTTATCTGACTCTTGAGCCTGAATTGGTGGCTACAGATTACATGATTCTTGACATGCAGCGTGTGCAGTCAGTCGATGTTACGGCAGCGCACATGCTGAACCTGGTGCGCGATGCACTGGCTGAGCGGAATGTTCCCCTGCTGCTTTCCAATGTTCGCGAGCGCCTTCCCAATGGCCGTAACCTGCGTGAGTTTCTTGAATTGGCAGGGCTGTCGCCCGACGGCGAAAAGGTACTCCTGATGCCATCACTGGAGGCCGCTATCGAATGGGTTGAAACTCGCCTGCTCGGAGATGAAAAAAAGACAGTGATTGATTTCCCTCCGCTGGAATTACACGAAGTCGAACTGTTCAAGGGCAGCAAGCCCGATACGCTGAGTGATCTCCAAGCCTGTCTGGAAGTACGTCCATGCAAGGCCGGTGACGTCATTTATTCGCGCGGCGACAAGGATACCAATCTCTACCTAGTGCGCAGCGGTGAAGTCAAAATCATGGGTTGTGTCGGCGGCAGCCATCGCCTGCACCATATCGCCACCTTTGGTCGTGGCGAGTTTTTCGGTGGTCTGGCTTTTCTTGATCATCAACCGCGCGGAAATAATGCGGTCGTTTCCACGAATGCCGAGTTGTATGTGCTGACGCTAGAGAAATTCAATTATTTAGCAGAAGAACACAAGCGCATCGCTTTCGTACTGGTGTCACAGTTGGCCAAAACACTGGCGTTGCGCTTGCGCCATACGGATAATGAGCTGACTCTCCTGCAAGAAAATTGATGCTGGCGAGATGAGCCAAGCCTGACTGGATCAAGTCGTTCCCGTGCGAATCATGTCGCCTTGCGCGGTCGATTGAGCGCGATGCTCAGGCTGGAAGTGCCGATGATCAGCATCCCCAGCAGCGCCAGAAAATCGGGAAACTGATCGAAGACAATCCAGCCGAGCAAGGTTACCCAGACTAATTGCACGTACAGAAGTGGCGAAAGTATTGAGGCCGGCGTTTCACGGAAGGCGCGAATAAGCAGAAAGTGGCCCATCGCGCCCATAAGGCCGAGCGAGGTGATGAGCATCGCCTGACTTTGTGTCGGCAGTTCTCCCGTCCAGTAATGGGGTATGACAAATGACAGGGAGAGAGTGCCGATCAGCGCGCCGTAGAAAAGCTGGCGCATGGCCGGTTCAGTCGATGATAGCTTGCGCGTGAGGATCTGGTAGGCGGCATAACAGAGTGCGCATGCCAGGGCATATAGAATGCCAGTGCCGAAAACAGCACCGCCGGGACGAGCGATGAGCAGTACGCCACAAAACCCGGTAATTGTTGCCAGCCAGTTTCTCAGTGGTATTTTTTCACCGAGGAGAGGGCCGGCAAGGAGCGCAACGAGCAGGGGGCTGATAAATACGAGAGCGGTGGTTTCGGAGAGCGGCAGGGTGCGGAAAGCCATCACCACAAACAGCGAACTGCTGGATAACATGAGACCACGGAAAAGCATCAACAGCGGGCGTTTGGTTATGATTATTTCGCGCCCCATGCTCGGAGCAATGGCGACCAGCATGAAAATAAGGTGAACCAGATAGCGTGCCCAGACGATCAGTGGGACAGCAAACCAGGTTGTCAGATATTTTGACGACGTATCAAGCGAGGCAAAGAGGAAAGTCGCAATCAGTAGAAGGGTGATGCCCTTGAATTCATGTTTCACTGAATGTCGAAATCCATTGGTTAAAGCAGTAGCGGGCGCTATCGATGACTTCGCCGGCCGTCAGGCCAACCGGGCCGAAGCCTTGATTTACGAGCTGATCAGCGGCAATGCCGTGCAGGTGAACGGCGGCCAGCAGACCCTCAAGCGGTGGCCAGCCTTGTGCCAACAGGGCCGTGACCATGCCGGTGAGTACGTCGCCGCTGCCGGCGGTGGCCAGCCCAGGGTTGCCGCTGGTGTTAATGAACCATGCGCCGTCAGGAGATGCCACGAGCGTGCCACAACCTTTGAGTGCGACATAGGCGTTGAAGCGGGTCGCCAGTTCGAGCACGGCAGTGAGCCGGTCAGCCTGAATCGTCGCGACGTCGCAATCAAGCAGGCGTGCGGCTTCTGCCGGGTGCGGCGTAAGCAGCGTGGGTGCCTTGCGTGTAGCCACTGCGACGTGCAGATCAGCCTCACTGGCGATCAGGTTGAGTGCATCGGCATCGAGGATGAGCGGGATGCTCAGCTCACAAGAATTTTTCAGTAGGGTGCGCGCCTCACGGCTGGTGCCCAAGCCGGGGCCGCAGGCCAGCACAGTGAGACCGGCGGCAAACAGGTTTTCTGGTTTGCGCAACATGAGTTCGGGTTGTTGCGTGTCGAAAGCGGGGGCGTGAGCGTCAAGCAGGCCAACGTAAACTCTGCCACTCCCCAGCCGGAGGGCCGCGCGTGCGGCGAGTAGAGCGGCACCCACCATGCTCTGTCCGCCGCCGAGGATGCCAGCGTTGCCGTGATTGCCCTTGTGACTATTTTTGCGCCGAGGGCGCAACTGCTGCACAAAAAGTTCAAGACCAATAGTGGCAGCACTGGCCTGGCCGGTGAGCCGTGCATCCAGATTAAGCGAAGCAATGGATAGTTCGCCGCAATGGTCGGGACCATCGGCCGTAAACAAGCCAGGCTTGGCGCCGATGAAGGTGATGGTATGACTGGCGCAGATGGTTGCACCGTGCAAGGTGCCGGTGTCGGCATCCAGCCCGCTTGGGCAGTCGAGGGCGAGCAGCGGGCAATTGTCGCGTGCGGCAAGTGCGTTGGCACTGCGGATCAGCCCGGCGTAGGGATCAATCACTTCGCGTTGCAGGCCGATGCCAAACAGACCGTCGATGATCAGCGACCAGCAACGGATTTCTGGAATTGTGGAGAGCGTTTTACCTCCTGCTTTGGTGAAACGCTGGTATGCGTCTGCGGCATCCATCGGCAGATCACGGGAGTCGCCTACGAAGACGATGTGCGGTTCAAAAAAGCGTTCGCGCAACAGGCGCGCAACTTCGAAGGCGTCTCCGCCATTGTTTCCGGGGCCGGCCAGGATGAGCACGGCTGCGCTGCAATCCGAGCAAATAACAGTGGCCATATCGGCCGCGGCACGCCCGGCGCGCTGCATGAGCGGTTGGTCAGCAGCGGCGGCCTCGATACGGCGCAGGCCGGCAGAGCGGTAGAGTGGGAGAGAGGGCATGGTGATGTTCACCTTTTACGTCATCCTGAAATGTGCTCGATGTCGCTGTTAAAACTTGGGCAGAAGAATTGCTGCTGTATTTTTAATACTGAATAATGCGAAGCGAGCAATGGCCTCAATTTGCAGTATGGGATTAGTTTATCTTAATTGGATTCAAGTCTGAACAGTGATTGCGTGGCTTTTCTGGACTCATGGCGTCGATCAAAAAGCTGTATCCAAACGCTTTGCTTGCCGTCAAGCTCAAGGTGCTCTCGGCTATAATGCTGCCTTCTCCTTGTTTCAACGCGGGTTTCCTGCACTTTTCTGTAGCTCACTATGGCCGACATCCTATTTTTGCGCGGGGCTCCCGCTTTTTCCGCTTTCCGTCTGCAGGGTTTGCAGCAACGCATTCAGGCGCTTGTGCCGGCTGCAGCTATCGTCAGCGCTGATTACTGGCACGTTGCCAAGCTTAAGGCGGCACTGGGTGACGAAGGCCGCAAGCAACTGGCTGCCCTGCTTGATGAGCGCGCCGCAGAGGCTACAGAAGCAGGTGAGCTTTTTCTTGTCATACCCCGCATTGGAACCATTTCACCATGGTCGTCGAAGGCCACCGACATTGCATGGAATTGCGGTCTGGCAGCGATTGAGCGTATCGAACGCGGTATAGCCTACCGTATTACCGGTGTGACGGCTGAAGCGCGCAAGCAAGTTGAAGCGCTGCTGCACGACCGCATGATCGAGGGCGTGCTCGGCAGTTTTGATGAAACCGCCGACCTTTTCCGCCATTTCTCGCCGAAGCCGATGACAACGGTCGATCTTATGGCCGGCGGGCGCGACGCGCTGGTCGAGGCCAATACGCGTCTTGGCCTCGCGCTTTCGGACGACGAAATCGACTACCTCGTTGATCTTTTTGTGACCAAGACCGGGCGTAATCCAACCGACGTTGAGCTGATGATGTTTGCGCAGGCCAACTCCGAGCACTGCCGTCACAAAATTTTCAACGCGTCGTGGGTGCTCGACGGCGCCGCGCGCAGCGAAACGCTGTTCGGCATGATCCGCGAAACCTACGAGGCGAACCCCGCCGGCAACGTCGTAGTGTATTCCGATAACTCTTCAGTGTTCGAGGGCGCGCCGACGGTACGCTTCTATCCCGGTGCAGACGGTGCATACACATGGACTGAGGAACTCACGCATATTTTGACCAAAGTCGAAACGCACAACCATCCGACGGCGATTTCACCTTTTCCAGGTGCGGCGACCGGCTCGGGCGGCGAGATACGTGATGAAGGCGCCACCGGGCGCGGTTCCAAGCCCAAAGCCGGTCTCTGCGGGTTCTCGGTATCCAATCTGTATTTGCCCGATGCGATTCAGCCTTGGGAAGTGGAAATGGCTGACTACGGCCGTCCGTCACGCATCGCCAGTGCATTGGATATCATGCTTGAGGGGCCGATCGGTGCAGCTGCCTTCAACAATGAATTCGGCCGCCCTAATCTGACAGGTTACTTCCGTACGTATGAGCAGCGCGTCGGTGAAGGCAAGGATGCGGTGGTGCGCGGGTATCACAAACCGATCATGGTTGCCGGCGGCCTCGGTAACATTTCGGCCAGCCAGTCATTCAAGGCGGAGAGCTTTGTTCCCGGCACGCTGCTGATTCAGCTGGGTGGGCCCGGCATGCTGATTGGTCTGGGCGGTGGTGCCGCCAGTTCGATGAACACCGGCAGCAATGCCGAAGACCTCGATTTCGCATCGGTGCAGCGCGGCAACCCGGAGATGCAGCGGCGCGCGCAGGAAGTGCTCGACCGTTGCTGGCAGATGGGCGCGCCGGTGGGCGATGCAGCCACGCCGGGGCAGGGTAATCCGATCCTTTCAGTGCATGACGTAGGCGCCGGTGGCATCTCCAATGCCTTCCCGGAGCTTGCGCATGGCGCTGGCTGCGGCGCGTATTTCGAACTGCGTGATGTAAAAATCGAAGAGCCAGGCATGTCGCCGGCGGAAATCTGGAGCAACGAAGCGCAGGAGCGTTACGTGCTGGCGATTCCGCCGAGCCGTTTGCCCGAGTTTGAAGCAATGTGCGAGCGCGAGCGCTGCCCCTTCGCTGTGGTTGGTGTGGCAACGGACGGTAATCGCCTCGTCGTGGCCGACCGTCACTTCGGCAACAACCCAGTCGACATGGATATGGACGCGCTGCTCGGCAAGCCGCCGCGCATGACGCGTGATGTGGCGCGCATCGACAGCATTGGTGTGCCGTTTGACCCGACAGGGATTGAACTCAAGGACGCCGTGTATCGCGTACTGCGATTGCCGGCGGTGGCTGACAAGACCTTCCTCATCAGCATCGGCGATCGTACGGTGGGCGGCATGACGGCACGTGACCAGATGGTCGGCCCGTGGCAGGTGCCAGTGGCCGACGTGGCCGTGACCACCATGGGCTATCAGACCAACCGTGGTGAAGCCTTCGCCATGGGCGAGCGTACGCCGGTAGCGATTCTTGATGCGCCGGCTTCGGGCCGCATGGCCGTAGGCGAGGCGTTGACCAATATTGCCGCCGCGAATATCGCCACATTGGGCGACGTCAAGCTCTCGGCCAACTGGATGGCGCCGGCCGGTGTGCCGGGTGAGGATGCGCGGCTGTTCGATACGGTGCGTGCGGTGTCCGATTTCTGTCAGCAGATCGGTGTGTCGATTCCGGTCGGCAAGGATTCGCTATCGATGCGTACAGCGTGGGACGGTCACGAAGTCGTGTCACCGCTGTCGCTGATTATTACCGCCTTTGCACCGGTGCTGAATGTGCGCCGTACACTGACGCCGCAGTTGAAGCTCGATGCCGGCGAAACCGATCTCCTGCTCATCGATCTGGGTGCCGGGCAAAATCGTCTTGGCGGCTCGGCGCTGGCCCAGGTATTCAATGCCACCGGCAGCAATGCACCGGACATGCTTGATCCGCAGCGGTTGGTCAATTTCTTCGGTGTCTTGCAGAAACTGAATAATGAACAGCTGTTGCTGGCCTACCACGACCGTTCAGACGGCGGCTTGTTCGCCACCGTGGCCGAGATGGTCTTCACCTCACACTGCGGCGTGTCACTGAATGTCGACAACCTGTGCTATGACCCGCTGACCAATGACATCGATGGTGCCGAGAAGCGCCCGGAAGTCTGTTACGGTCGCGATTTCGAACGTATCATGCGTGCGCTGTTCACTGAAGAACTGGGTGCCGTGCTGCAAATCCGGCGCAATGATCGCACCAAAGTGATGGATCTGCTGCGTGATGCCGGTCTCGGCATCTGCACCCATTTCATCGGATCGCCGAATACGAGTGACGAGCTGCGCATCATCCGCAATGCCAAGCCCATGCTCGCTGAAAAGCGTGTCGATCTGCATCGCGCCTGGTCGGAAACGACTTTCCGCATGCAGTCACTACGCGACAATCCCGAATGCGCGCAGCAGGAATACGATCGTATTCTCGACGCATCGGACGCTGGCCTTTCGATGTCATTGAGCTTCGATCCGGCTGAGAACATTGCTGCGCCGTACATTAATATCAGTGCGCGCCCGAAAGTCGCCATTCTGCGCGAGCAGGGCGTTAACGGGCATGTCGAAATGGCCGCGGCGTTTGATCTGGCCGGCTTTGCCTCGGTCGATGTGCACATGAGCGATATCCTCTCCGGTCGCGTGAAACTGGATGGCTTCAAAGGCGTGGTGGCTTGCGGTGGTTTCTCCTACGGCGACGTGCTCGGCGCGGGCAAGGGTTGGGCGAGAACCATCCTGTTCAATCCCCGTGCGCGAGACGAGTTCTCGGCCTTCTTCGGCCGTGGTGATACTTTTGCGCTCGGCGTCTGTAACGGCTGCCAGATGATGAGTGCGCTCAAGAGTCTGATTCCGGGTGCTGAGGCGTGGCCACGTTTTGAGCGCAACAAGGTCGAGCAATTCGAGGCGCGTTTCACCATGGTTGACGTGCCGGATTCGCCGTCGATGTTCTTTGGTAGCATGGCCGGCAGCCGTATGCCTGTGGTTGTCTCGCACGGTGAAGGTCGTGCCGAATTCGATTCGGCGGCGCAGCAGAGTCAGGTGCTGGTCGCCATGCGCTATCTTGATAATGCTGGGCAGCCGAGTGAAGTCTATCCTTACAACCCGAATGGTTCGCCGGCCGGTATTACCGGTGTGACGACAAGCGATGGCCGCTTCACGATCATGATGCCGCACCCCGAGCGCGTGTTCCGTACGGTGCAGATGTCCTGGCATCCGGATAGTCTCGGTGAAGATTCGCCGTGGATGCGGATGTTCCGCAATGCCCGAAAGTGGGTCGGATAACAGCATACAAGGCTAACCATCACGACACAAAGAACATCGATTTAAACGAAGAAAAACCAACGCACTTCTTGGCTACCTCTTTGTTACCTCGATGCCAAGCACAATTAAATACGAAAAAAACGCCGGGAGGCACTTGGCCATCCCGGCGGTTTTGTTGGTGTAGCGCTTGTGTCTTATTCGACCTTGGCCTTGGCGCGAAGTGCCTCAACCATTTTGTTGATCTGTTGTCCTTGTGCTTGCTGGAGCAGGCGCGGCTTGATTTCATCAAACGGCGGGATGGCCAGAGGGCGGCTGTCTTCAAGCAGGATGACGTGGTAGCCGAACTCGGTTTTTACCGGGGTCTCGGTGAACTTGCCTTTGCTCAGGCCAACGAGTGCTTCGCTGAAGGGTTTGACAAAGTTACCGGCGCTGGCCCAGCCAAGATCGCCGCCATTGTCTTTGGAGCCAGGATCAATCGATTGCTTGGCAAGCTCATCAAACTTTGCACCTTTTTTGAGGTTGACGATAATGGCTTTGGCGTCGTCTTCGCTAACCACCAGAATGTGGCGTGCCTTGTATTCGGTGTTGCCGAGCTGAGCCTTGATCTTGTCGTATTCTGCTTTTAACGCGGCATCACTGATCGGGTTCTTGGCAACGTAGTCCTGGACAAAAGCGCGGATAAAGATAGCCTGGCGTGCAGCATCAGCTTGTGCGGCAATTTCCGGCTTTTTTTCGATACCGGATTTTTTGGCTTCCTGAATCAACAATTCGCGCCGGATCAGTTCTTCACGTACGGCATTTTTCAATTCCGGTGAGTCGGGTGCGCCCTGGGCTTTTTGTTCGGCCATGAAGACATTGGCGAGGCTCTGCGGAACGGCAACGCCATTAACAGTTACAAAAGCATTGCCGGCAGCCATCGCCGAAGCCGACATCATGGCGCCGACGATCAGTACGGCTGCGAGTTTCGAGAGTTTCTGCATGTTTTGTATTCCTTCAGTCTGGGATGAATTGAGTAGCATAGGGTTTCTTGATAGAAGAGTAAACTAGTCAGGTTAACGATTCTTCTTCCGGCGTCAGAGATTGGATGCTCAAGGCATGTATTTTACTACGCATCAACTCGCCAAGGGCATCGTAGACAAGCCGGTGGCGGATCAGGGTTGATTTTCCGGAAAACGCGGCCGAGACGATCAGCAGTCGATAGTGGCCGCCGCCACTTCGTGCACCGGCGTGGCCGGCATGCCGTGCCGAATCATCAATCAGTTCCAGGTGAAGCGGGTTGAGTGGACGCAGCCGTTCGCGCAGCAGTGCCTCAAACGCTTCAGAAGGATTGTTCGGTGGCGTCCGGGTCACGCCGGGAAGGTCCTTTTAAAAGGTTTGACGCTAACCTTGGCGTAGACGCCTGCGGCGACATAAGGGTCGGCATCAGCCCAGGCCTTGGCTGCGTCGAGCGAAGCAAATTCGGCAACGATCAGGCTGCCCGAAAACCCGGCCGGACCAGGGTCGGGCGAGTCAATGGCCGGGCAGGGGCCGGCCAGAATCATGCGGCCTTCATCCTGCAACGCCTTGAGACGTTCAATATGTGCCGGGCGCGCGGCCAGTCGATCTGCCAGCGAGTTCGGGTGATCTTCACCCATAATGGCATAGAGCATTATTTCTTCTCCTCAATGTATTTTGACAAAAGCAGTCCCTGAATGATGGTGAACACGAGCATCAGCCCGATGCCACCAAAAAGCTTGAAGTTGACCCAGTCGTCTGTCGAAAGACCAAAGGCAAAAGCGACGGCAAGATTGGCGACTCCCATGAATACAAAGAAGCCAACCCATGCCCAGTTCAGTTGTCCCCAGATAGCTTCGGGCAATTCGATTTGCTCGGCGAGAAGTACCCGAATCAAGTTCTTCTTGAGGAAGAGGGCGCTACCGGCAAGGGCTAGCGCAAAAGACCAGTAGAGTACGGTCGGCTTCCACTTGATGAATGTCTCGTCGTGAAAGATCAGCGTCATGCCACCAAATACGGTGATGATGGCCAGGCTGACCCATAGCATGGTGTCCACTTTTCGGTGTTTTAACCAGACCCAGATAATCTGGGCGAAAGTAGCCACGATAGCAACACCGGTCGCCGTGTAGATGCCCGCAAACTTGAAGGCGACAAAAAATAGAATGACCGGAAAGAGGTCGAATAGAAATTTCATGGGGTCTGCTAAAAATAACTTCAAAAAGGTCTGCGGATTATGGCTGATTTTTGATCCCGCTGTCCATGCTGGAGGCGCCGGGCTTTGTTATACTCAATTCATACGCATGGAGCGTACGGAGAGCAGCATGAACCGAATCGCTATCATCGATGACAGTCAGATCAATCTGACGCTGCTGAGTGCGCTGGTCAGAAAGCTGGGTGATTGCGAACCCCTATGCTTTCAGGACTCACCAAAAGGTTTGGCCTGGTGTTCTGAAAACTTGCCCGATCTCATCATCGTCGATTACATGATGCCGGAGATGGATGGTCTGCGCTTTGTTGCGCGACTGCGCGCAGTGCCCGGGAGGGAAGAAATTCCAATTCTGATGATTACGGCCAATGACGATAAGGATGTACGTTATGAAGCCTTGCAGAACGGAACGACCGATTTTCTGACCAAGCCGGTGGATCGCATTGAATTTTCGGCACGGGTGCGCAATATGCTCGCGTTGGGTGCCAGTCACCGCAAGTTGGCCGACAAGGCCGCCTGGCTGGCTGATGAGGTTAAAAAAGCGACAGCCGCAGTGCATTCACGAGAACATGAGTTGCTGTTTCGCATGTCGCGAGCGGCCGAATTTCGTGATCCGGAAACCGGTGCACATATTCAACGCATGGCGCATTATTCCTGCCTCATTGCAAGCCAACTCGGGTTTTCTGGCGATGATCAGAATCTGATTCTACAAGCGGCACCGATGCATGACGTGGGTAAGATCGGTATTCCTGATTACATTCTGCTTAAACCGGCGGCTTTGACGCCTGAAGAATTTTCAGTGATGAAAACGCACTCTGCACTTGGCTTCGAATTGCTCAAGGGGAGCGAGTCGTCGATTCTTCAGGCCGCCGCTTCTATTGCCATTGCTCATCACGAAAAATATGACGGCTCGGGTTACCCTTATGGCGTGAGTGGTGAATCTATACCCATCTTCGGACGGATTGTTGCGATTGCTGATGTTTTTGATGCGTTAACCTCGGAGCGTCCCTATAAAAGAGCCTGGCCGGTTGAGAGCGCAAAGTCTTACCTTTCAGAGAGTGCTGGTCTGCACTTCGATCCGGCGTGTGTTGAGGCGTTTCTTAGCTGTTGGGACGAAGTTCTGGATGTCCATGCGCGCTATCAGGATGCCGTTGCTCCAATGATTTGATTTGCATGAGTCGGCCGCTGAGTTTATAGAAAGCGTGCACCTAGTCAGGGAGCCTGATTAAATCAGCTGCATTTTCAGGTGTGCTGTTCGCCGGGATAACGCCGAGTAGCGGGGCCTTGATGCGGTCTTGAAGCGCTGCCAGATTTTCCTCAAAGCACGACATTGCGGGGTCGATGCGGTTGGCGACCCAGCCCACCAGATTGAGACCGCGCGCGGCGATGGCCTGTTGCGTGAGCAGCGCATGGTTGATACAGCCCAGACGCATGCCAACGACGAGAATGATTGGCAGCCCCAGTTGTTCGGCCAGGTGGGCCGTATCGGTGTCCGGGCCGAGTGGTACGCAAAAACCACCGACACCTTCGACCAGCACGGCATCGGCCATTCCACGCAAGGTGTTAAATGCTTCAACGATGTGTCCGATATCGATCTGACGATCTGTTGCGGCGGCGGCAATGTGCGGTGCGATGGCTTGGGTAAACAGATAGGGATTGATAAATTCGTACGGTGCCTGTACGCCGGAAGCTGCGAGCAGTTGCTCGACATCCCCGTTTTTCCCATCGGCATCGGTGCCGGCCGAGACCGGTTTCATGCCGATAGCTGTTACACCTTTGGCACGTAGGGCGTGTAGCAGGGCGCAGGCAACGAATGTCTTGCCGGCATCGGTATCAGTTCCGGTGATGAACCAGGCGGGTTTGGTTGGTGTATTCATAGGGGCAAAAGATAATTAAGCACAGAGCGCAGAGCGCAAAAAAAATATGAACGATTTTCGCTGTGTGCGCTGAGGTTTGATTTGGTGTTTATTTTATGGCGTAGCAGAGAATAACGTCGTAGCTGGCCGGCAAACCGGCAATTTCGCGGTGTTGTTCATAAGCGGCTTCTACGTGTTGCCAGGTATGGCGGCCCATCATGCCGCTACGAGCGCCTTCGCCAACATTATGCGCTCCGATGTTCTTGACCGAGCGCAGCAGTGATTTGAGGTCGGGGTAGTGCACCGTGTGTTTTTCACGCAGCAACTTGATACTGGAAAAACCGGCGGCAGTGATGCTGGCGTGTATCGCATCCGGATCGCTGAAGGGCAGCGTGTGGCGATGCTGGTCAACGCCGGAGAATGCCTCGCGCAGTTCACTGAAGGTGTTCGGGCCTAGTGTGCTGACGACAAGTTGACCCCCCTTGCAAAGTACGCGCGATGCTTCGCAAAATACCTTGTCTGTATCGCACCATTGAATAGTCAAGCTGGACCACCAAAGATCAAAACTTGCTTTGATAAATGGCAATGCTTCGATGTCGGCTGCGAGACAGTTATCGGTCTCGTGCACCGCCAGACCAAGCATGGCCGGCGCAAAGTCGATGCCTGTGATATGTGATGCCGGATAGCACTCGCGTAACTGTCGTGCCCCATAGCCGGTGCCGCAGCCCGCATCGATAATTTTCTCCGGTGCTTGCCCGGATAGATTGAGTTCCTCCAGTAGACGATTACAGACGCGGCGCTGGACAACAGCAGCACCGTCGTAGGTTGTCGCGGCACGGTCGAAGGATGCGCGAACACGTTCTTTAATGGAGGGCAGAAGCATGGGTTATCAGTGAGACAAAGCGATCGGGGTCGTTGAGAAAGGGCGCATGAGCTGCGCCTGCGAATACATCGAGCGTTGAATCCGGTAGGACGGCGTTCAACCATTGGGCCGCAGCGAGCGGCATGAGCGGGTCGTGTTCGCCGTGGATGAGCTGCACCGGTACGGTGAGAGCTGCGACGGTGTCGCGCAGGTCGACGTCGCGCAGCCAGTGCAAGCCATACATCAGGGTTGCAGCATCTGTCACCGTAATACCGTCGTTGAGCCTGTGGGTATTGGCACGTGCGTGCACATCGCCTTGATTGAGCAGGGCGGCAAAGCGTTGCCGTGTGGTAAGGGCATCTTGCGTGACATGGGTACAGAAGGTTTCGAGTAGCGCGGGTGGCTGGGCGTGTAACCAGTCATCGGCCTGAGTGAAACGCGCTGTTGCGCCGACGAGAACGAGGCGGGAGAAAAGCCCGGGCGCGGACAAGGCCGCCTGCATGGCAAGTTGCGCACCGAGCGACCAGCCACAGACAGTGCAGCCGGCCGGCAGCGCATCGGCGAGGGCTATTGCCGTGGCTTGAAAAGATCGATGCTCTGGAAGGCAGTGTTCACGGGTGTCTTCAGGTTGTCTGTCTGAAGATCGCCTATTCACGGGCGTTTCAGCCTGGTCGTAGCCAGGCAATGAAATGAGGTGGACGCGGAAGTTTCGCGCAAGACTGACGCTGACGCTATTCCACGCGGCACTTCCGAAGCCCCACCCGTGCACCAGCGCGAGATCCGAGCCGCTGCCGAGGCTTTCGATGTGCAGGCCGGTCATGCCAGATCCCGCAAGCCAGTAATCAGTTGTTCCACCTGTCCGGCGCTGTGTGCCGCCGAGAGTGAGATGCGCAACCGCGCTGTGCCCTTGGGGACGGTCGGCGGGCGGATGGCCGGCACCCACAGGCCGCGCTCGAACAGCGCATTGGCGACGCGCAGCGCTTCATGGTTGTCGCCGATCAGCACGGGCTGGATGGCGGTCGGTGAGGGCATCAGTTGCCAGCGCGAACCGGCCAGTCCGTCACGCAATTGTGCGGCGAGATCGATAAGCTGCGTACGTCGCGCGTCGCCGGTTTCAATCAGATCAAGAGCGGCGATCAGCGCGCTGGCGATAACGGGGCTCTAACGGGTGGTGAAGATATAACTACGGGGGGGCTGAACCTGCCATTCGAGGACGGTTTCCGCGCCGGCCACTAAAGCGCCGGCGCCGCCGGCCGCCTTGCCGAGCGTGCCCATGTAGACGATGCGCGGGTGAGGGGTGATGCCAAAGTGTGCCAGGCTGCCGCGTCCTTGTGCACCGAGTACGCCGAAGCCGTGTGCGTCATCGACCACCAGCCAGGCGTCGAAGCGCTCGGCGAGTTCAAGCAGGCCGGGCAGCGGGGCAAGGTCGCCATCCATGCTGAACACACAGTCAGTGAGAATCAGCTTGCGTTGTGCGTTGCTGGCGGCGAGCAGTTTTTCCAGCGCGGCTAAATCACCGTGCGGATAACGTTTGCTCTCGGCGCGCGAGAGCTGGACGGCGTCGATCAGCGAAGCGTGATTGAGCTTGTCGGCAAAAATCGCATCGCCGCGCCCGGCAAGCGCCGGCACGATGCCGAGGTTGGCCATGTAGCCGGTAGTGAAGAGCAGGGTGCGCGGAAAGCCGGTGAACGCAGCAAGCCGCTGTTCGAGCGCTTCATGCGGTTCAAGGTGGCCGCTCACGAGGTGCGATGCGCCGCAGCCGACGCCCCACTGCGTCGCTCCGGCGCGTGCCGCCGCGATCAGTGCCGGGTCATTGGCCAGCCCCAGATAATCGTTGCTGCAAAAGCTGATGAGTTCCCTGCCGTCCACGCGTGCCAGCGGGCTGCATGGCGATTGCAGCGTGCGGCGACGGCGCTTGAGACCGTCGCGTTCGAGTACGTCCAGCTCGGTTTGCAGATCGTCCCAGATCATGGCTTGAGGGCGACGTTCAGAGCGCCGGCGATGGCGTGGCCAAGGTGGTTGATGTCATCGTCGCCGAGAATGTAGGGCGGCATCACATAAACCGTTTTGCCAATCGGGCGAACCAGCGCTTCGCGGTCGAGTGCGGCACGGTAGAACTTGCGTGAGAAGAAAGTATCGTCAGTGTCGACATCGAAGGCCAGAATCATGCCGCGCTGACGCAAGTGTTTGACTTGCGGATGTCCGGCAAGCGGGGCGAGAGCGGCGGCGAGTTTTTGTGCGCGGGCAATGTTTTGCTCCAGAACCTTGTCTTCGGAAAAAATGTCGAGTGTGGCCAGTGCAGCACGGCAGGCCAGAGCATTGCCGGTGTAGGAGTGCGAATGCAGGAAGCCGCGCGTGATGGCGTTGTCGAAGAATGCCCC
>JBBRDR010000050.1:0-18837 GCA_038203745.1 Burkholderiales bacterium
CCTTTCATTGCCGGTTAGCGCCTGAATTATGTCGATCACACTAAACAGCCACTGCTCCTGATCCGCATCCCAATGGCTGCGAATCTGTTGGCTTTGAAACAGCTTGATATTGCTCATGGGTTAGCTTCTCCCTGTTTTTGAGCGAACAGGCAACGTTCCTGAAATCCCGGTGAGTTGCATCTATCTGCGCTTGCCGCTAGGCGTCCAAACCCACCCGCAGTATCGCCTTTCATGCGAAATCAATGCCGCGTACACAATAGATAATCATAAAACTGCGAATCCACAAGCCAGCTACGCCTCGTTGCGGTAAACGGTTTTTTCAGGCGGGAAATACACCCGTCGAAAGATAGCGATCGCCCCGATCACAGATAATGGTAACGATGGTAGCGTTCTCGACTTCCTGTGCCAGCCGCAAGGCGACAGCGATTGCACCACCGGAGGAAATTCCGGCAAAGATCCCTTCTTCACAAGCCAGGCGCCGTGTCATTTCCTCGGCTTCACCCTGTGACACTTCCTCAACGCGGTCAATCCGCGCGGATTCAAAAATTTTTGGCAGGTAGGCTTCCGGCCACTTGCGGATTCCCGGAATCTGCGACCCCTGCTCCGGCTGGCAGCCAACAATGCAGATGTCTCGATTCTGTTCCTTGAGGTAACGTGAAACACCCATGATGGTACCGGTCGTTCCCATGCTGCTGACGAAGTGCGTGACCCGACCTTTCGTCTCGCGCCAGATCTCGGGCCCCGTACCTTCGTAATGCGCCAGCGGGTTATCCGGATTGGCAAACTGGTCAAGGATGATGCCACGCCCTTCATTACGCATTTTCTCAGCCACATCACGCGCCAGCTCCATACCGCCGTCTTTTGGCGTGAGCACCAACTCTGCCCCGAAGGCACGCATGGTCTGCCGACGCTCGATGCTCTGGTTCTCCGGCATGACGAGCAACATGTGGTATCCACCCATAGCCGCCGCCATCGCCAGTGCAATGCCGGTATTCCCGGAAGTCGCCTCAATCAGCGTATTCCCCGGCTTGATATCACCCCGTTGCTCGGCTCGCCGGATCATCGAAAGGGCAGGCCTGTCCTTGACCGAACCTGCCGGGTTGTTGCCTTCCAGCTTGGCCAGAATGATGTTCCCGCGTGCCTCCAAGGAGGCGCCGGGCAAGCGCACCAAGCGCACCAGCGGGGTTCCGCCGACGTAATCGGCGAGTGTTTTATATCTGGGCATTGAGCCACTCAACGTATTGCGCCACACCTTCTTCGACACTTGAAAACGGCGCCTCGTAACCAGCCTGACGCAACTTGGTGAGATCAGCCTGCGTGAAACTCTGGTACTTGCCTTTGAGCGCATCCGGGAACGGGATGTATTCGATGAAGCCTTGTTTGAGCAAGTCAGGTAGCGATTGCTTTGCCTCTCCGGCAAGCGCACGGCAACTATTCACATTGGCCACGGCCAGTTCGTTGAAACTTTGCGCACGCCCCGTGCCCAGATTGAAAATACCTGACGTCTCCGGGTGATCGAGGAAGTACAGATTGACCTTGGCCACATCGCCAACATAAACGAAATCTCGCTTCTGCTCGCCATTGCCGTAGCCGTCGCAGCCTTCGAACAGTTTGACCTTTCGTTCGGCACGGAACTGGTTGTAGTGATGGAAGGCGACCGAAGCCATGCGGCCTTTGTGCGATTCGCGCGGACCGTAAACATTGAAATAGCGAAAGCCGACAATCTGCGAGTTGTTACCCTTCGCTTCCAGCAAACGCTGACGCACGATCTGGTCAAAGAGAAACTTTGAGTACCCGTAGACATTGAGCGGCGATTCACACTGCCGCTCTTCCTTGAATTCACAGCTGCCACCGTAGGTTGCTGCACTTGAAGCGTAGAGGAACTGCACTTTCTGATCGAGGCACCAATCGAGCATGGCCAGCGAATAACGGAAATTGTTTTCCATCATGTAATGGCCATCAGACTCCATCGTATCTGAACAGGCACCCTCATGGAAAATGGCCTTCACCTTGCCGTCAAAGTGACCGGCAAGCAGCCGCTCAATAAATTTTGCCTTGTCGAAGTAATCGACGATATCGCAATCAACAAGATTCTTGAACTTGTCGGCACGGGTCAGATTATCGACCGCAACGATCTTGTCAACTCCGCGCTCGTTGAGCGCTTTGACCATATTCGCGCCGATAAACCCGGCCGCACCAGTAACGATGGTATACATAACTTGTCCTCAGTTCAGGGCGGCATCCAACTCATCGCGTGTCGCCACCGCCGTACCTAGTTTTCCAACCACAACACCGGCGGCAACATTCGCCACATGAATGGCTTCTGCCCAATCCGCACCATGCGCCAGCATGACAGCCAGCGTAGCAATAACAGTATCGCCAGCACCTGACACATCAAACACTTCTCGCGCAACAGCCTTTTCATGAACGGCACCACCGGCATGGAACAACGTCATCCCCTCTTCGCTACGCGTCACCAGCAGCGCATCCAGACCAAGCTGACTACGCAGCGCACCGGCTTTGCGCTCCAGTTCGGCGTCATCCTTCCAGCGCCCGACCACTTCACGCATTTCAGAGCGATTCGGCGTAATGATTGTGGCTCCGGCATAAATAGAATAGTCGTCACCCTTCGGGTCGACCAATACTTTCTTCCCGGCAGCGCGTGCCAAGTTAATCATCTCATTGATGTGTGTCAAACCACCCTTGCCATAATCAGAAAAAACCACCACGTCAGCATCGGGCAAACGCAACTCAAATTCGGACAGCTTGGCACGAAGCATCTCGTTCGAAGGCTTTGTCTCGAAATCGATCCGCAATAGCTGTTGCTGCCGGCCAATCACACGCAGTTTTACAGTCGTCGTGATGGCTTCATCAATATGCAGGCTGGCATCAATACCACCTTCTTTCAACATCCGCCGCAGACTTTCACCCGGCTCGTCATTGCCGACCAGTGCCAACAGCGAAACCTTCGCGCCCAGTGCCGCTGCGTTACGCGCCACATTGGCTGCACCACCCGGGCGTTCCTCACTGCGCTCGATCTTGACCACCGGCACCGGCGCCTCCGGCGAAATGCGCGAGACCTCGCCAAACCAATAGCGGTCAAGCATCACATCACCAACAATGAGTAGGCGGGCAGTCGAAAGATCTCCCAGTTGCATGCAAGTTGTCCTGGTAAATTAAGGTGTCAAATCAAATTCTTCGGTACGCTTTGGCGAGTAGGTCTCCCATCCGCCGCAGGCCGGGCAGCGCCAATAAAACTGACGCGCTTTGAAGCCGCAATTATCGCACCGATAACGTGCCAATCGGCGGGTGTAGCCTTGCACGATACTCTTGGCCAGATCGAGATCGGCACGGGTCTCGGGTGGTGCAACCAGCAAGCGGGCTTCAATCAGCTTGTCAAAACCTAGCAGGGTCGGATTGCGCTTCAACTCATCACGCACCAGACTGTACGCCGCATCCGCACCTTCACTCTCAAGTACCAGCTGAAAAACCACATCAAGCAGATCAAGCGAAGGGTAGCGCTCAAGATAACCGCGCAAAAGCCGCAAGCCTTCATCACGACGCACCAGTTTTCGATAGGCCTCAAGAAGACGCTGCGCAACCAGTGCCAGATACGTCGGGTCCTGCTGCTCAATACGTTGCCAGCAGGCAATGGCTTCTTCGGTTCTGTCTTGTTGCGCCTCAATATCACCTTGCAACAGGCTGGCACGGACACACTTGCGGTTACGCTCCAGCGCTGTCAGCAGATGCGCGCCGGCATTATCATGTCGGGAGCGAATCATCTCGGCTGCAGCGAGCTCGCAATAGTATTCAGCCACTTCTTTTTGCGTTGCAATGTCCGGCAATTCGGCCGCTATGGCTATGGCCTTCCCCCAGTCTTTTTCAAGCTGGTAGATTTCAAGCAGGTTTCGCTTGGCCTCTTTAACGAGAGCCGAATCACGCAACTTATCGAAAATTTCCTCAGCCCGGTCAAGCAACCCGGCTTTCAGATAGTCCTGACCAAGCTCGGCCAAGGCCTGAAGTTTAAGGTCTTGTGGCAAATCATCACGCTCAACGAGGTTCTGATGCATGCGGATGGCGCGTTCTGTCTCGCCACGTCGGCGAAAAAGACTGCCCAATGCGAAATGCAGTTCAACGGTTTGCGGATCAACTTTAACAGCATCAACAAAAGCCTCGATGGCACGATCCGGTTGCTCATTAAGCAGGAAATTGAGACCCTGGAAATACGAACGTGGCAGCGCACGCGATTCCTTGACCAGATGCTGGATATCAATGCGTGCCGCTGCCCAGCCCAGTCCAAAAAAGAGAGGGAAAAACAGAAGTTGCCAGTACTCGAATTCAATCATGGTTTAGCCAGAATCTCTTTCGCAGGCTGGTTGGCCGCACGTTTAAGCTTTGACACTTCCCGACGCAGACCAAAAACCGTACCGAGCAGTGACAGCACGCCCAGAGCAGCGCCACCCGCAAAAAAAGACAGGACAATAATGATCAGCGGTGCCTGCCAGGCAGAATCAAAGAAAAAACGAACACTAACAGGCTCCGTATTCTTCAGCGCAAAGGCAAACAGGAACAGAAAAATAAATATCCGGCAACCCCAAAGCAATGCACGCATAAGTCACCCTCCAGAAACAAAAAGGGCGGCAACTCTCGTTGCCGCCCACGGTATTTCAATTTACCACGGCTTTGTCACTCAGACCGAAGACTTGTTGAGCGCGCTATCAACACGCTCTCGCAATTCCTTACCCGCCTTGAAATGCGGCACCCATTTTTCCGGAACGCTGACCTTATCCCCAGACTTGGGGTTGCGGCCAACGCGCGGCGGTCTGTAGTTCAGCGAAAAACTGCCGAACCCGCGAATCTCAATACGATCCCCTTTGGCCAAAGCCTCGGACATCGCATCAAGAATCATCTTGACCGCAAAATCGGCGTCCTTCGCGACCAGTTGCGGAAAACGCTCCGCTAGTCGCGCGATCAGATCTGACTTGGTCATGCGCTAACCTTATTGCGGGTTATTCAGCTTGGCTTTGAGCAAAGCGCCAAGATTGGTCGTTCCCGAGCTGACACTGCTGTCTGCCGTAAATTTCTGCATGGCCTCATGCTGCTCGGCTTGATCCTTGGCTTTGATCGACAGGTTGATCGAACGCGTCTTACGATCAATATTGATGATCATGGCTTCGACAGCGTCACCTTCCTTGTAGACCTTGGTCAAATCGTCGATCCGGTCACGCGACACTTCAGAAGCACGCAGATAGCCTTCCATTTCGCCTTCAAGGGTAATAATCGCACCGCGAGCATCAACCGACTTCACGACACCATTAACGATGGCATTTTTCTCGTGAGTGGCAATGAAGCTGGTGTAAGGATCACCATCCAGCTGCTTGATACCGAGCGAGATGCGCTCTTTCTCGGTGTCGATGGCCAGAACCACGGCTTCGACTTCATCGCCCTTCTTGAAGTTGCGAATGGCTTCTTCACCTGGAATCGACCATGACAGATCCGAGAGGTGAACCAGACCATCAATACCGCCAGGAAGACCAATGAACACGCCAAAGTCGGTAATCGATTTGATCGCACCAGAAACCTTGTCACCCTTCTTCTGGTTCATCGAGAACTCATCCCACGGATTGGCAGCGCACTGCTTCATGCCGAGGGAGATACGGCGACGCTCTTCGTCGATCTCGAGAATCATGACTTCGACTTCGTCGCCTAACTGGACAACCTTGGACGGATGAACGTTTTTGTTGGTCCAGTCCATTTCGGAAACGTGTACCAGCCCTTCAATACCTTGTTCGATTTCAACGAATGCACCGTAATCGGTCAGATTGGTAACCTTGCCGAACAAGCGTGTGCTTTGCGGGTAACGACGTGCAATACCGACCCATGGATCTTCGCCGAGCTGCTTGAGACCAAGCGATACACGGTTCTTGTCCTGGTCGAATTTAAGGATCTTGGCTTGCACTTCGTCGCCCACGGCCAGAACTTCGGACGGATGACGAACGCGGCGCCAGGCCAGATCGGTAATGTGCAACAGGCCATCGATACCACCGAGATCGACGAACGCGCCGTAATCGGTAATGTTCTTGACGATACCCTTTACGATGCTGCCTTCCTTGAGGTTGGACAGCAGTGCATCGCGCTCTTCGCCAACACTGGCTTCGAGCACGGCACGACGGGACACAACTACGTTGTTGCGCTTGCGATCAAGCTTGATAACCTTGAATTCGTAGGTCTTGCCTTCGTACGGGGTGGTGTCCTTGACCGGACGCATATCGACCAGCGAGCCCGGCAGGAAAGCGCGGACGCTGTTGGCCATGACAGTCAGACCGCCCTTGACCTTGCCGGTGATGGTACCGGTAACCAGTGTGCCTTCATTCAGGGCGGCTTCGAGGAAGTTCCACGCAGCGACACGTTTGGCACGTTCGCGCGACAGGCGGGTTTCGCCGAAACCATTTTCAAGTTGCTCAATTGCAACCTGAACGAAATCACCGACATTGGCTTCGAGTTCGCCAGCATCGCTTAAAAATTCTTCACGATCGATGTAGCTTTCGGACTTCAGTCCGGCATTGACGACCACAAAATTCTGGTCGATACGCACGATTTCTGCGGTGATGACTTCGCCCTGGCGCATTTCCTGGCGCTCGAGGCTGGCTTCAAAAAGATCGGCAAAACTTTCTTGCATAACGGGGTTGGCTGACATAGTGGAAGTTACCTGACTGAGAGTTACTTGACCGCATTGCTGCGGGTTACATTAAAAAACATTATCCGTTCCTGACACTTCACCCGACGGGGATCTGAAGACTCTCCGCGGTGCCCCAAGGAGCAAGTAAAATGACACGTCGAACGGTTAACACCTGAAACGCGCGACACCTGCCGCAACGCTTTTTCTACAACACACCTTTACTCCAGACCACGACCTGATCCACCGCTTGTTCAATGGTCAGATCCGTCGTATCCAGTAATTTGGCGTCTTCTTTTTGCTCTAAAGGCGCTACGCTGCGTTGGCTATCGCGCTCGTCGCGTTCACGCAAATCCTGCAAAAGAGGCAGAATGTTAGCAGCGATTCCTTTTTCGATCAACTGCTTATAGCGTCTTTCCGCCCGCACTTCGACACTGGCGGTAAGAAAAACCTTGGTTTGCGCGTCTGGAAACACCACAGAGCCCATGTCACGCCCGTCGGCCACCAAACCGGGAGACTGGCGGAACAGGCGCTGCCTGAATAGAAGCGCGGCGCGTACAGCCGGCAGCGCAGCGACCTGCGAAGCGCCCGAGGAAATTTCCTCTTGGCGAATGGCCTCGCTCACGTCTTCACCGGAAAGGCGGATCGAATTCTCACCAAACACGGCGTCAAGCCCGGCGGCGATGGCTGCCACACCCGCCTCATCAGTCCACGGCACCCCGTCACGCTTTGCGGCCAGCGCCGTCAAACGGTAGAGTGCGCCGGAATCCAGATAATCCCAGCCCAATGTTGCGGCCACGCGCGCGGCGACTGATCCCTTGCCGGAGGCCGACGGGCCGTCAATGGCAATCACCGGAACCGGCTGCGTAACGCTGGAAAAACGCTTGAAATAATCGGGAAAGGTCTTGGCTACACAGCCCGGATCATTAATACGTACTGTGGTCGCCATTGACGCCAGCGAGAAACACATGGCCATGCGGTGATCATCGTAGGTGTCTATACCTTCGGGAGGCATCAAGAGCGAGGCGGTTGGTGTGATGCGAATGAAGTCGGCACCCTCATCCACTTCGGCACCGAGTTTACGCAGTTCGGTGGCCATCGCCGCAATGCGATCGGTCTCCTTGACCCGCCAACTGGCGATATTGCGAAGTGTGGTTGCCCCTTTGGCAAACAACGCCATCGTCGCCAGTGTCATCGCCGCATCGGGAATGGCGATGCAGTCGAGGTCAATGCCGCGCAACGTACCTGATAGCGGAGCAGACGCTTCGATCCAGTTTGGCCCCATGTCGATGCGCGCACCCATCTGCTCTAAAGCATCAGTAAAGCGCACGTCACCTTGAACTGAATCGCACCCTACTCCCTCTACACGCACGGGGCCACCGCCGTTTTCTCCACCAATCGCCCCAAGCGCAAGGAAATACGAGGCGGACGAGGCATCACCCTCGACGTACACTGCTCCCGGCGAAACATAATGACTTCCGGCCGGCACCGTAAAGCGCTGCCAACCATCTCGCCTTATCTGCACACCAAAGCGCGTCATCATGGCCAGCGTTATTTCGATATAGGGTTTGGAGATCAGCTCACCGACAACCTCAACCGTGGTTTCCACACCAGTCAGCGGCAACGCCATCAGCAAGCCGGTCAGAAACTGGCTTGAGACATCACCACGCACCCTCACCACACCGCCGGCCTTGATCGCCGAAGGACGAATTGCCAGTGGCGGGAAATTCTTATTCCCCGTGTATTCAATCTGCGCGCCCAACTGGCGCAGGGCATCAACCAGATCGCCGATCGGCCGCTCGTGCATACGCGCCACACCGGTCAAGGAATAAATGCCACCGGCCAGCGCCAATACGGCCGTCAGCGGGCGGAAAGCGGTACCTGCATTACCGAGGAAAAGATCGGCTTGCTTAACTGGAATGTTCCCGCTGACACCCGCGATACGCCAGGCGGTCTCACCCAGTGGCGTAATACCGACACCTAGCGTAGCCAGCGATTCAAGCATGCGCGCTGTGTCATCGGATTCGAGCAAATCGCGAACTTCGGTTTCACCTTCGGCCAGCGCGGCGAGTAAGAGCACACGGTTGGAGATGCTCTTCGAGCCGGGCAGGCGCACCGTTCCACGGGCAGAAAGCAAAGGCGGCAGATCGATAAAATCCATGGCGGTTATGTGGCCTTGCCATCAGACCAGGCACGGCGCGCCGAACGCGCCACATCAAAGGTCTGTTCCAGCGCTGCGCCATCGCCCCGTTGCAGCGCATTGTGCAATTCGTCAAGCTGGGCACGGTAACGGTCGAGTTCTTCGAGTAGTGCCACTCGATTGGCCAGACAAATATCGCGCCACATTTCCGGATGGCTGGCCGCAATGCGTGTGAAATCGCGAAATCCGCTGGCGGCAAAGCGGAAAAAGAGTTCGCTGTTTTCGCGCACCGCCAGATCATGCACCAGCGCGAATGAGAGCAGATGCGGCAGATGGCTGACGGCGGCAAAGACCCGGTCATGTTCGGCTGGAGACAACTCATGCACCTGCGCGCCGCACCATTCCCAAGCCGAGCGCACACGCGCCACATTTAGAACGGAGTTTTCCGAAAGTGGTGTCAGTACCACTTTCTTTTCCCGGTAGAGATCAGCGCGAGCCGCCGCTGCACCACTATTTTCGGCACCGGCAATCGGATGCGCAGGAACGAACTGTCCGAGTTTGTCGCCGAAAAAGGCGCGCGCCGTTGCGACCACGTCTTCCTTGGTGCTGCCACCGTCGGTAACCACCGTATCGGGCCCAAGATAAGGTGCAATGCGCGCCATAACCTCGGGCATTTGCCCGACTGGTGTGGCGATCAAAACAAAATCTGCGTCCGCAATTTCCTGACCAAGGTTAACACCTACCCGGTCGATGATACCCAGATCCAGCGCCTGCGTCAGCGTGGACAAACTGCGTCCGAAACCAACGACTTCTTCTACCTGTTCTGCCGCTTTGAGTCCAAGGGCAAACGATCCGCCGATCAGCCCGACGCCGAAGATGACGACCTTGCCGAATTCTGGCTCATGACCCATCAAATAGCCTTTTCAAGCGCTTCAATAAAGCGCTGGTTTTCAGTTTCCGTACCAATGGTCACACGCAGCCAGTCGACCATGCCGTAACCGCCCAGCGGTCGCACGATCACGCCCTGCTTTAGCAGCTTCTGATTGGTCATCGCAGCATCGCCAAGCTTGAAGGTCAGGAAGTTGCCACGCGAGGGAATATGGGAAAGGCCAAGCCGTTTGAGGCCGGCGAGAATCTGCTCCATGCCCGCACGGTTGAGCGTGTAACTGCGCGCGACAAAGTCATGATCATCGAGCGCAGCGGTCGCCGCGGCCAGCGCCAGGTTGTTGCAGTTAAACGGCTGCCGAATGCGGTTCATCAGGTCGGCGATTTCGGCCGACGCGAGCCCGTAACCGATACGCAAGCCAGCTAGGCCATAAATTTTGGAAAAGGTGCGCGTGATCACGAGATTCGTAAATTCGGCCAACCAGGCGGTCGTATCGACGTGTTCGGCTGGTGGGATGTACTCGTTGTAGGCTTCGTCAAGAACCACCACGACATCGCTCGGTACCGATTGTAAAAAGGCCTTGAGTTCCGGATAGGGCAGGAATGTCCCGGTCGGGTTGTTCGGATTGGCGATCCAGATCAAGCGTGTGTCCGGACGGATGGCCTGGCGCATGGCATCAAGGTCATGGCCGAAATCCTTGGCAGGAACGGCGATCAGTTCAGCTCCTGCGGACAAAGTTGCCAGCGGATAAACTGCAAAAGCCTGTTGCGAATAAATGGCCGAACGGCCCGCTGCCAGAAAAACCCGCGCGATCAAGTCAAGCACGTCGTTGGAACCATTGCCGAGCACCACGCGTTCGGCCCCTAGACCGTTATGGCGAGCCACTGCATTCTTCAACTCGAAATCGTCGGGATAACGTTCCAGCGTGGCGATCGCTTCTTCCATCGCTGCCTTGGCCTTGGGGCTCATGCCCAATGGATTTTCGTTGGACGCCAACTTTACGATGCGGTCGACCGGGATACCCATTTCGCGCGCCAGTTGAGTAATCGGCTTGCCTGGCAGATAGGGCGAAATGGCACGGACGTTGGACAGCGACTGCTCTTTTAGGGACATAATCGGGTCTCGAAACGGTTGTTCAGTGGTCGACTGAAGCAGCCACAAAGAACTCCTGACAAGACACGCCGACGACGACAACACATGTCAGAACGGCAAAGCGGCGCAACAATGTCAGAGGCATTTTTGACTGTTTCTCAATAGGCGGCGACGGGGTAGGAGCCCAGCACCTTGAGGTAGGCCGCACGGCGACCCAACTCGGCAAGCGCAGTTGCCACCGGGGTATCATCACGATGCCCTTCGATATCAACAAAGAACACGTACTCCCACAGGGTATGGCGTGCCGGCCTGGATTCTAGCCGGGTCATCGACACACCCGCATCGGAAAATGGTGCGAGCAATGTTCCCAGCGCGCCGGTACGATTATGAGCCGACATGATCAGCGACGTCTTGTCACGCCCGGAAGCACTGGCTTCCTGACGCCCCAGCACAACAAAACGTGTGGTGTTGTTTGGCTCGTCCTCAATACTGCTGGCCAGTTTGGGTAACTGGTAGCGATCAGCCGCCGCTTCTCCGGCAATCGCCGCCGCCCCGACTTCAGAAGCGGCAAACTGGGCGGCCTGCGCGTTGCTGCCCATGGAGATGCGTTGGGCGTTCGGCAGTGTTCGATTGAGCCATTCGTGGCATTGAGCCAGCGACTGGGCGTGCGAATACACTTTGGTAATCTTGTCGAGCGAAATTTCGTTTGAGAGCAGATGCTGGTGGATGCGCAAGACCACCTCGCCACACATTTTCAGCGGCGTTGTCATCAGGAGGTCAAGCGTGCGGCCAATGGCGCCTTCGGTCGAATTTTCGATCGGGACCACAGCATAGTCCGCATGGCCGGCTTCAACCTCGCGAAACACATCGTCGATTGAAATCTGTGGCATCAGGCGAGCCGCATGCCCAAAATGTTTGGTCGAGGCACTCTCGGAGAAGGTTCCCAATGGGCCAAGAAAAGCAATGCCAAGCGGCTGTTCGAGAGACAGACAAGCCGACATTACTTCGCGGAAAAACCAGGTCACACTGTCATTCGACAACGGGCCCGGGTTGATCTCCTGAATCCGGCGCAGAACCTGTGCTTCACGCTCAGGACGATAGATAAAGCCCGCATCGCCGTGATCTGCCTTGATTTCGCCAACCTGCTGCGCACACCGGGCACGCCGGTTCAACAGATCAAGTAACTGCGCATCCAGGCTGTCAATCTCGGTGCGCACCACCGAGAGTTTTTTTTGCAATTCATCGCTCATGGTTTGAATCCGGCATCGTGTCGGCAAACATCATTCATGACGTCAGGTTCAGTGGGGCGGCAGATCAGGCCTGATCGGGCTCAGGATCCACCTGGGCTTCAACTTCTGTATCTGCTCCTGTATCCAGAACGCCATCCTGATCATCTTCAGTTTCAACAACTTTTTCCAGTCCGGCAAGTTTTTCGCCCGCGTCCAGCGAGATCAGGGTCACACCCTGAGTCGCACGACCCAATTCGCGAATCTCACTGACCCGGGTACGAATCAATACGCCACCGGTGGTAATCAGCATGATTTCATCATCATCCTGCACCAGACGGGCGGCGACAACCTTGCCATTGCGTTCACTGGCGGCAATAGCTTTCACCCCTTGCGTACCGCGACCGGAATGGCGGAAGTCAGCCAGCACCGTGCGCTTACCAAAGCCATTTTCAGTCGCCACCAGCACCGTCTCCTGATGGTTCGCCGCGACCAGCAGCGAAAGCACCTGCTGACCTTCACCAAGCCTCATGCCGCGCACGCCGCGTGCAGTACGACCCATCGGACGGACATCTTCTTCGTCGAACCACACGGCCTTGCCGGCGTCAGAAACCAGAACGATGTCCTGCGTTCCGTTAGTGATCTCGGCACCAATCAGGTAGTCGCCTTCATCCAGCGCCACGGCGATGATGCCGGCCTTGCGCGGATTGGCGAAATCGGAAAGCGGTGTTTTCTTGACTGTACCCTGCGCAGTGCACAGGAAAATAAAGCGGTCTTCGACAAACTCCTTGATTGACAGAATGGCGTTAATTTTCTCGCCTTCTTCGAGCGGGAACATATTGACGATTGGCTTGCCACGGCCCGTACGCGTACCTTGCGGAACCTCATAGACCTTGAGCCAGTAAACGCGGCCGCGATTGGAGAAACACAGAATGAAATCGTGTGTATTGGCGATGAATAAATGGTCGACGAAATCGTCTTCCTTCACCGCTGCCGCCTGCTTGCCCCGACCGCCACGACGCTGGGCGCGGTAATCAGTCAGCGGCTGCGATTTGATGTAGCCGGTATGCGAAAGCGTCACCACCATATCTTGTGGCGTGATGAAGTCTTCAATACCCAGATCCTGCGTATTGAGAACAATCTCCGAACGACGTTTGTCGCCAAACTGGGCACGGATGCCGGTCAATTCTTCGATGATGATTTCGCTAATTCGCTCCGGACGATCCAGAATATCCATCAGATCGGCAATGCGCTCGAGCAACTCGGCATAATCAGCAACAATCTTGTCGCGTTCCAGACCAGTCAGACGCTGCAAACGTAGTTCGAGAATGGCTTGAGCCTGTGCTTCGGAGAGCAAATAGCCACTCTTCGACAGCCCGTATTCAAGCCCCAGACCCTCTGGCCGGGTCGCATCCAGCGCAGCGCGCTGCAACATTTCGCCCACCGCCGACGAAATCCACAAGCGTGACATCAAACCACGCCGGGCATCGGCCGGCGTTGGTGAAGCCTTGATCATGGCGATTATTTCGTCGACATTATCCAGCGCAACGGCCAGTCCTTCCTGAATATGGGCCTTCTCACGCGCCTTGCGCAGCTCGAACACGGTGCGCCGTGTAATGACCTCGCGCCGATGCGAAAGAAAACAATCGAGCATCTGTTTGAGGTTCAGCAGCCGCGGCTGGCCGTCGACCAACGCTACCATGTTCATGCCGAAGGTATCCTGCAACTGCGTCTGCTTGTACAGACAGTTGAGTACGACCTCAGGCACTTCACCGCGCTTAAGTTCAATCACCACGCGCATGCCCGACTTGTCGGATTCATCACGCAGATCGGAAATACCGTCGATCTTCTTCTCGTTAACCAGTTCACTTACTTTTTCGAGCAGGGTGCGCTTGTTCACCTGATACGGCAGCTCATCAATAATGATCGCCTGACGATCGTTACTACCCTTGATGTCCTCAAAATGTGTCCGGCCACGCATGACCACGCGGCCACGCCCGGTATGGTAGCCCTCGCGCACACCGGTAACACCGTAGATGATGCCGGCCGTAGGAAAATCCGGGGCCGGAATGATGTCGATCAGCTCATCAATCGTCATCTCCGAATTTTTCAGCAGCGCCAGGCAGGCGTCGATGACTTCGTTGATATTGTGCGGTGGAATATTGGTCGCCATACCAACGGCGATACCCGACGAACCATTGATCAGCAAGTTGGGAATCCGCGCCGGCATGATCAGCGGCTCTTGTTCAGAACCATCATAGTTCGGCCCGAAATCGACCGTTTCCTTGTCGATATCTGCCAGCAACTCATGACCGATGCGCGCCATGCGCACTTCGGTATATCGCATCGCCGCCGCGTTATCACCGTCGACCGAGCCAAAGTTACCTTGCCCATCGACCAGCATATAGCGCAGAGAAAAATCCTGCGCCATGCGCACTATTGTGTCGTAGACCGCCGTATCGCCGTGCGGATGATACTTACCGATGACGTCACCGACGATACGTGCCGATTTCTTGTAAGCCTTATTCCAGTCGTTGGATAGCTCGTGCATGGCAAACAGCACGCGGCGATGTACAGGTTTCAGGCCATCACGGGCGTCCGGTAGGGCGCGGCCGACAATTACGCTCATGGCGTAATCGAGATACGAACGGCGCATCTCGTCTTCAAGGCTGACGGGCAGTGTTTCTTTAGCGAAGGATTCCACGGGTTGTTCCATTTTCTATCCGGATAATTCCACCAAGAACCAAACTTCGGCGGCGACGTTGTCGTCTTGACTAAACCTGTGATTCTACCACGCCTGCATCTGCTGATCAGAAACCCAAGACAGTAAAATCCATCAACTGAAAACGTCAAATACAAGGGAATGGGGAAATCACTCAATTCTCGAAATTAGCGTCAATCCGAAGTAAGCTACCGAAAAATACAACAAACATCCAAATCTGCCGCTTTTTCCATCAAAAATGACCCGCCCAATGAACACACCTATCGATCTACTCATCGAAGCCCGCTGGATCATCCCTGTTGATCCGGCCAATGTTGTTCTCGAAAATCACGCTGTGGCGGTCGACAAGGGTCGGATTGTTGCTATTTTGCAACAATCCGAAGCCGCCTCGCGTTTTTTTCCGCGGCAGCTAAAAAAATTGCCGCATCACATCCTTATTCCGGGTCTCGTCAACCTGCACACACATGCTGCAATGACCCTGTTACGCGGCCTTGCCGATGATTTACCGCTGATGGAATGGCTGCAAAATCACATCTGGCCGGCAGAGGCCAAGCACGTCTCAACACAATTCGTGCACGACGGTACGTTCCTCGCCTGCGCCGAGATGCTGCGCGGCGGAACTACCTGTTTCAATGACATGTATTTCTATCCGAAAGCAACGGCTGAGGCTGCATTGGCCTCAGGAATGCGGGCGGCCATTGGGCTCATCACCCTTGATTTCCCGACCGCCTACGCGGCCGATGCAGACGACTACCTGGCCAAAGGGTTGGCAGCACGCGACGAACTTCGTAACGAACCCCTGCTCAGCTTCTGCCTTGCCCCGCATGCACCATACACGGTGAATGACGGGAACTTCACCAAGGTTCTAACCCTCGCCGAACAGTGCGATATTCCAATCCACCTTCATCTCCACGAAACCGCTCAGGAAATCGAGGACAGCGTGCGGCGCTTTGGCATACGGCCCATTGAGCGCCTGCGCCGGCTAGGACTGCTCAGTCCCGGATTGATTGGTGCACATGGTATTCATCTAAACCAAGACGAAATTCCCCTCCTGGCTCAGCATGGTTGCTCGATTGCCCACTGCCCCAGCTCAAACCTCAAGCTGGCCAGCGGCATTGCGCCCATAACGGCTTTGCACAAACATGGCGTAAACATTGGCCTTGGAACCGATGGTGCCGCCAGCAACAATCGCCTTGATTTATTTCAGGAAATGCGGCTTGCCGCCTTGCTAGCCAAGGGAGTCAGCGGAGAAGCCGATGCCATCGGTGCACACCAGGCATTACGCATGGCCACACTGGGGGGCGCCCAGGCGCTTGGGCTGGATACCGAAATCGGCTCCATCACGGAAGGCAAAGCCGCTGACCTGTGCGCAGTCAATATTAATGACATAGGACTCTTGCCATGCTACGATCCAGCATCACTTCTTGCGTATTCTGTAGGGCGTGAGCATGTTTCTGATGTTTGGGTGGCCGGAGAGATTCGTGTAGCAGACGGACACCTGCTTGAAAAGAACGAAATTGAGTTGATAAATCTCGCGGCTTTGTGGCAAAATCAAATCTGTCCGCGCGATGTTTGACTATGTTTTACCAATAATGAGGCGTAACAGGCTATGCGGACGACAAAACCGCAAGCTTTAACTAACGAGGGAAATTCAGATGAACAAAACTGCAAAACAAACTTTGATGGCCGTGCTGGCCGCCACTCTCGGCCTCTGTGCCACCTTGGCTCAAGCACAAGTCATGGAAAGTGTCTACGTTATCGATACCCGTGGCGATGTAGCCATGAGCGGTACCGGTTTGTGCTGGCGTACCGGTTATTGGACTCCGGCTGCGGCTGCCAAAGACAAAAACGGCTGCAAATGCGACAAGGACTTGATCCCGAAAGAGATCTGTGAGCCGAAGATGGCTGCTGCTCCTGCTGCTCCTGCCGCCAAGCCAATGGGCGAGAAGATCACCGTTGCTGCTGACGCGCTGTTCGACTTCAACAAGGCTACGCTGCGTCCTGAAGGCAAGGCCAAGATTGACGAAGTTGCTGCTAAAGCCCAGAAGCTGGTTCTTGAAGTTGTTATCGCTGTCGGTCATGCTGACCGTATCGGTGGTGATGCTTATAACCAGAAGCTGTCTGAGAAGCGCGCTGCTGCCGTTAAGGATTACATGGTCAGCAAGGGCATCCCGGCCAACCGTGTCTACACTGAAGGCAAGGGCAGCAAGCAGCCCGTCACGAAGAAGGATCAGTGTAAGGGTCCGAAGAGCGCTGCCGTTATCGCTTGTCTGCAGCCTGACCGTCGCGTTGATATCGAAATTATCGGCACCTCCAAGTAATACTGCTGGTGTTAAAGAAAGCCCTGCTTCGGCAGGGCTTTTTTGTTTCCATCTTTCCAAAAGACTCTATGCGCCATGCTCAACGCCGACCAGAACGAACTCGATAAATTCAGCCAACTCGCCCATCGCTGGTGGGATCCGAACAGCGAGTTCAAGCCTTTACACGAAATCAATCCGCTGCGCCTTGAATGGATTGATCGCTTTGCCGCCATTTCAGGAAAACATGTCCTTGATATCGGCTGCGGGGGCGGAATTCTCTCAGAGAGCATGGCTCAGCGCGGTGCGCTCGTAACGGGCATCGACCTTTCCGACAAGGCGCTCGGCATCGCCCGCTTGCACCTGCTTGAGAGCGGGCACAACGTCGATTACCAGAAAGTATCAACGGAAGAGTTCGCCGACCAGGCGGCCGGACGTTTCGATGTCGTAACATGCATGGAGATGCTCGAACACGTTCCCCACCCAGCCAGCACCATTGCGGCTTGCGCCGCGCTGGTTAAATCCGGCGGCCATGTCTTTTTTTCGACCATCAACCGCAATGCCAAGGCTTACGTACTTGCTGTGCTCGGTGCGGAATACATCCTGAAAATACTGCCCAAGGGCACGCATGACTACGCCAAATTCATCAAACCTTCCGAATTGTCACGCTGGGCAAAAAGTGTTGGACTGGAACCCGATGAATTGGTCGGCATGAGCTACAACCCCTTCAATCAGCGCTATAGCCTAGGCAATGACACTGACGTCAACTACCTGTTGCACACTACCAAGACACTCTGAAACATCGATTCAACAACAGATTCCAGCATTTGGCAGACATGCCGACGGATGATATCAGTCCCGTACCAAGCACATCCAAACGAACAGGGACTGACCCTGCGATTCAGCCAGCTGCGCCAGTTCAGCAAGTTCCGTTAATAGCGCCAGCACGTCATCTGCATGCCATTGTTCGGTCTCGAACTCTTCGCTTGCGGCCAATTCGCTGGCAATTGTCTCTAAGGCATCCTCTTCAAGCGTCGCCAGTTCCTCCAGCAACTCGTCGGCGATGCGTAGAATAACGGTTTCACTAACCGTCACGCAGACCGGCTCATAGAGATCAAGCGCCATCTGCAATGAGTCGCCTGTTAATAGCGCATGAATGGTGGCGACTTTGGCAGTATCCAACCCTGGCACTTCTATACCACTCCATTCATCCAACGGGCAGATTGATTCAGCTATTGCTGTGTATTCATTGTCTTCAGCAGCAAGGACATTGGTCATAAAATCCATGATTCACAATCCCAATAAAGGAAGAATTAAGGTGAAATTATTCAAGGAAGCCTTTCATCAGCTGATTGACAATCCATTCAGCGTCTGTCTCGCTAAGGAAACGATGCCAGGGCAACATGGGTGTCCGGGGCGACCGCTAAACCAGCGCTTCTGGCGGCATCTCGCACAAGGCCTGTGGCGTCAGTGCGGGTCCCATTACCCAAGCTGCCATCCCAACCTCGCTTGATGAGAATACTCTCAACCTTCAGATTACCCCGATAACGTTTGGCTACGTCACGCTAGACAGGCACTGTCACAGAGGCGTCAACATTATGACAGACTAGGCAATGGCTGGACACTAACGGGACACTGGCGTGCGAAAACACCAACTAGAGGTGGCCCCACTCAGTTGGACAGTTATCCTGTTTTCTTAAGTGATATTTCTACCGGGTTTTAAGCCGCCGCGGCGAGCGGCGACTTGCTGAGGTTGAAGTAAGCCGTATCCGGTGTCTTCCCGTCAAGCGTTGAATGC
>JBBRDR010000051.1:0-18821 GCA_038203745.1 Burkholderiales bacterium
CCGGGAGGCACAACCCATCGGCCACGCTACGCCTTAAATTCCACATTGGTTCTTGCCAACGCCTGAGTGTATGATCAATCTTTCCGAATGGTTGAAAAGGTTCGCGTGCGATGGACAGTACCCACCTGGAATCGCCTTCCCCGGCAGCGGCCTTTCCGTCTAACGCAGCACCACTGGCTAATCTATTGCCGGCCAAGCAGAATGAGAATCCATTTATCCATCAATGGGCCATTCTGCTCAGCGTGCTGCTGATTTTCGGCCTCTACATTGCCAACAATCTCTACGAAAAACGCCAGAATACGCTGTTGATTGCTCAGGAAAGGCTGGTGCTGGGCGCCCAATCCATCGCCCATTCCACCGAGCGAATCCTGACCTCGATCAATACCACCTTGCTTGACCTGAGCGAGCAACAGAACAGCGCGCCGGAGATGGAGCACGGTCAACAACATTTACGCCTCTTGCTCAAGACCCTTCAGGATGCCGTAGACGGCATACGTACCATAATGGTTTACGATGCCAGCGGCACCATCACGGAATCGAGTCGCGCCGAATTTATCGGGATGAACTTCAGCCAGCGCCCGTATTTCCAAACCATGCTGAGCAAGCCCGAACCAAAAACCCTGTATGTTTCTGCCCCGTTCAAAACTGCCCTGGGCCGCGTTTCCCTGATCCTTAACCGCGCAACATTTGATGCGCAGGGCAATTTTTCCGGCGTCGTTGCCGCGACGCTTGATCTGGACCAACTCCAGCCGATGTTCGATGCCTTGCGCTACACCCCCGATGCCGCCGTAGGATTGGTTCACGGCTCAGGCCAGGCGTTGTTTTATCTGTCCTCTCCCGAAATTCCGCCCGGCACGGATTTCTCCGACCCGCTTTCATTCTTCTCCCGGCACCTCAAATCCGGGGAAAAGACCAGCGTATTCACTGGCATGGCTCCCCTGCTAAAGGGTGAACGTCTAGCTGCAGCACAAACCATCCGCCCCGCCACGCTAACGATGAGCGCCCCCCTGATCGTCATTGCCAGCCAGGAAACCAGAATTATTCTGCAGGAATGGCAATCCAACCTGCGCAATCAGAGCATTCTTTTTACGCTACTGACCCTTATTTCTGTAGCGCTATTGTTTTTCTTTCAACGCCACCAAAAAGCCCTCCGCACCCAGCATGCGCTTCATCTGTCGGGGCGACAGCGCGACCTGAATCGCCTCAGGCTGGCGACCGAGATCAGTGGAACGGGCATATGGGAACTTGATCTGAAAAGCCAGGCGATGATCTGGGACGGCACCACCTTCCACCTCTACGGCAAGGATCAGACAAAATTTCTCCCCTGCCTGGCGGCCTGGCGGGAAACTATCGTGTCCGAAGACTTGCCGGGTGTCGAAGCGGAACTCCAGCACGCCGTCGAACAGAATAAGGCGTTCGAAACGACTTTCCGTATCCTCCGGGGCGATGGTGAAATCCGCTTCATTGATGCCCGCGCCCGGGCGCAGTACGACGAAGCCGGCCAGCCAACCCGCATCATCGGTGTCAACCGGGACATCACTACGCGCAAACTGTCCGAGCTGGCTATACGTGAGAGCGAAGAACGTTTCGCCGCCTTTTTTGAACACACCATGGTCGGTATGGCCACGACGTCGCCAGAAAAAAAATGGCTTCGGGTCAACCCGGCGCTTTGCAATATCCTGGGGTACTCCAAAGATGAATTAGTCAAAAAAACATGGACTGAACTGACCCACCCGGATGATGAAGCGAAAGATGTTGCGCATTTCAATCGCCTGATCAGCGGTGAATCTGACCACTACAGCATGGAGAAGCGCTTCATCCGGTCTGACGGTAGCCTCATCCACGCCGTCATTGACGTCAGCATCGTGCGTCAGAGCGCTGCACTCCCCTTGTTTTTTACCGCCACTGTCGAAGACATCAGCGAACGCAAGCTGGCAGAAATAGCGCTTCAAAACAAGTTGGCGGAGCTGATCACGCTGAATACGCGCCTTGACCAAACCAATAATCAATTACTGCAGTCCGAAAAACTGGCGGGGCTTGGCCAACTGGCGGCGGGTGTCGCGCACGAAATCAACAACCCGATCGGTTATGTCTCATCCAACCTGCAAACCCTGACCGGTTACGTCAATGACCTGCTGGCCATTGATGCGGCCTATACCGAAATTGAATCGCACAACGGCGCAGCTATGCCGCAAGCCCTCTTGCGTGTTCAGCAACTCAAATCCGAATCGGATCACGCTTTTATTATTAAAGACATTCACCACTTGCTTGATGAATCGCGTGAGGGGCTGGAGCGTGTTCGAAAAATCGTTAACGACCTGAAGGACTTTTCACGCGTCGGGGAAAGCCACTGGCAACGGGTAAGCCTGCAACGGGGGCTCGAAAGCACCCTGAATATTGTCTGGAATGAAATCAAGTACAAAGCGGAACTTGACCGGGAGTATGCCGACGTCCCCGATGTCTTTTGCATTCCGTCGCAAATCAATCAGGTTTTCATGAACCTCCTGACCAATGCCGCGCAGTCCATCGAGGAGCATGGCCACATTGTCTTGCGCAGCGGACAGAAAGACGATTCGGTCTGGATTGAGATACAGGACGATGGTGCCGGCATCGCGCCAGAAAACATGGCGCGAATATTTGATCCGTTTTTTACCACCAAGCCGGTAGGCCAAGGCACCGGCTTGGGCCTTTCGGTGTCTTGGAGCATAATACAACGGCATCGCGGCAGCCTCGTCGCATGCTCGGACCCGGGTAAAGGAACAACCTTCCGCATGACACTCCCCATTGATCAATTGACTGACGCCCAAGCCGATGAACAAACGTCTCCTGAGATTGCATCATGAACGAGACTACCAACCCGGCAGCAACGCTTCTGCTTGTCGATGACGAGCCGGGAATTCTGTCCTCATTGCGCCGGCTGTTACGGCCAGCGGGCTATGCGATTCATACGGCTGAAAGTGGCAAGGCCGGTCTGGCCATTCTTGAACAGATGCCAATTGATTTGGTTATTTCCGACATGCGCATGCCGGAAATGGACGGCGCGCAGTTTCTGGAACAGGTGCGCAATCGCTGGCCGGCGACCACACGTATTCTGCTCACCGGCTACGCCGATGTCACCTCGACCATCGAGGCCATCAACCGTGGCGAAATCTTTCGCTACATCGCCAAACCATGGGACGACACCGACCTGACGCTGATTGTTCGTGACGCTCTTGAACGACGGCGTTTGAAATTTGAAAACAATCGTTTGCTCGACTTAACACAGGCGCAAAACGACGAACTTAAAAACCTCAACAATAGTCTTGAAGACAAGGTCAAGCAGCGCACGTCAGAGATCGAACAGATCAACAGTTTTCTCAATCTCGCCAACGACCGGCTCAAACAGAGTTTTCTGGTTTCGATCAAGGTGTTTTCCGGGCTCATGGAGTTACGCGGCGGCGCCATGGCCGGCCACTCGCGCCGGGTCGCTGATTTGGCGCGCAAACTGGCCGCCCATCTGCATGTTGAGCCCAAGGGACAGCAGGATATCTTCTTTGCCGGTCTGCTGCACGACGTGGGCAAGATCGGTTTTCCTGACGCTCTGCTCAGCCGTCCGGTTTCAAAACTGAGCGGTGAGGAACTCGGGCACTACCGCAAACATGTAATTGCCGGCGAATCGGCACTGATGCCGCTGGATGAATTGCAGGCGGCGGCAAAAATTGTCCGGTCGCACCATGAACGCTTTGATGGGCAAGGTTTTCCTGATGGCTTGCAAGGTTTGGCTATCTCGCTCGGCGCACGCATTTTGAGTGTGGTCAACGACTATGACGGCCTGCAGATCGGCACGTTGGCCGAACGACGGATGCGTCCGGATGAAGCCAAAGCGATGATTATCCAGTCGCGCGGCAAGCGCTACGACCCGCAGATCGTCGATTCTTTCATCGAGATGCTGGGTGGCCTCGTGCAAGAGGTGCCGCGTGAAAGAGCCGTGCCTGTAGCCGACCTGCGCGCCGGCATGGTGCTGTCCCAGGATTTTGTTGGGCGCGACGGCGTACTGCTACTGGCCGCCGACTTCACTCTGGACCCCCTGTTGATCAGGCAAATTCAGGACTTTGCCCGCCGCGAAGGGCACCATATGGTGCTTAACATCCGCACCGACAAGCTTCCGGAAAAACCTCAATGAGCCGAATCCTGATTGTTGATGATGACGAGTCCATTCTCAAAGCCTTGCGCCGTTTGTTGTCCATAACGCCGTGCACAGCGGGCGAGGAGACCTACACACTGACTGTCGATATTTTCAGTTCGCCTCAGGACGCGCTGGAGAAGGCGCGGCACACCGCCTACGATCTGGTGCTTTCCGACTATCGCATGCCGGTGATGAACGGGGTGCAGTTCCTCAAGGCCTTTCGTGAGATTCAGCCTGATGCGGCACGCCTGATTCTCTCCGGCTACGCTGACCTGAACGGCCTGATTGCCGCTATCAACGAGGCGGGGATCAGCCGCTTTATCTCCAAACCATGGAACGACTACGAACTGGTTTCAGCCATCGGCCAAGCTCTGGCGTTGCGAGAAATGACACTGATCAACCAGAATCTGGCTGATCATACCCGCTTGGCCATGGGCGCCATTTCGGCGGAAGACATTGAACGCAAACGCCTCGAAGCGGCGGAACCCGGCATCACAAAAGTCATCTGGGGTCCGGATGGATCGGTGTTGCTGGATGAATCGCTCCTGGAAGACGCTCAGTTTGACCATGAACCACAAGCGGATAAAGGGTGATTTGATATGGCGCTGAGGAGCTGGAGTAACCATTTTGTTAGCGGATTTGAATTGGCCGACACCCGGCACCGGGGGCTCGTCAGTCTGATCAATGCCCCCGGTCTCGTGAATTTCAGCTTCAATTCGCTGTCCAGCACTTCGCCTTTAACCCTCATCGGGTCAGGTGCAACGTGAACCACGACGTAAGAGAAATGGCCTTTTACGAGGCACTCAGCTGCCTGGTGATTCGTCTTGACCGGCAGGAAAACATCTGGTTCATGAATCGCTTCGCCTTGAAGCTTCTGGGCTATGATCGTTTGGGGCAGATCTTCGGCAAACCTTTGCACACCGTGTTGCCGGTTGATGATGCGCAGAGCACCGAACTTCTGGCGGCCGTCAGATCGCTTGAGCAACATGATGCTTGCCAGCAGGTTGAATCGGGCTTGTTGCACCGCGATGGGTCGTGTTTTCCGATGGCTTGGAGTCTCAGCCTTCAAAGTGATGAGACCGAGCAGATTGCTCCTACGGTTCTCCTCGGTTTTGATGCCAGCGCAATGCAAAAAAGCCAGTCTGAGGCAGCGATGTTCCAGAAGGTGTCGGATAATTTTTCCGGTAGCATTATCATCACCGATCCGGACAAAATCATTCTTTACGCCAACCCTGCTCTGTTGCGGATGACGGGCTATTCTGCCGACGAGGTTCTCGGGCAAACACCCGCACTGTTCAAATCCGGAAAAGTCCCTGCCGATGTCTATCGCACGCTCTGGGAAACCCTCTCAACAAACGGCACATGGGAAGGCGAACTGATAAACCACCGGAAAGACGGTGGAGAATACATCGAACGAAAGACCATTGCTGCAATTCGCGATGTCAGTGGCCAGGTCCAATACTACTTCGCCATCGGCGAAAATGTTTCCCAGCGGCAGCAGCACCAGCAACACATCGAAAGCCTGCTGGAGTTTGACCAACTGACCGGCCTGCCCAACCGTACAGCGTTTCTTCGCTCACTCGTTGGGGTGCTTGATAGCGCACGGCAGAATGGAAAACAGGCGACAGTCCTGCACATCGACATTGATGATTTTTTCGATATCAATGACGCCATCGGCACCAACGAAGCCGACCTGATCATTGTTGCGATCGGCGCACGCATCAAGGACGCCTTGCGCCAGGTTGATTATCTGGCTCGCCTGGGTAATGACAAGTTTGCCATTCTGCTTGGCCCGCATGATTCGGGTATCGAAAACGATATTCGCGACGTTGTCGAACGTATTCTGGAAGCCGTCCGCCAGCCCACAATGCACGCGGACAAGCGTATCGATGTCACGGCTTCGATCGGTATTGCCAGCTACCCGCACGGTGGGGAGGATGCCAACGAACTGCTCAGTCATGCCATGGCGGCTACCGAACTGGTAAAGACAGGTGGCGGCAATTCATTTTTCCGCTTTGACCCCACGACGGCCAGCAGCGCCAGCGGACGTCGGGAACTGCTCAATGATCTGCGACTGGCTGTCGAACGCGGCGAAATGGTGCTGCACTACCAACCTCAAGTAAGCCTCTTTTCCGGCGCCATTATCGGGCTCGAAGCACTCATCCGCTGGCAGCATCCTCAACGCGGTCTGCTCCCACCCGGCAACTTCATCCCGATGGCTGAAGAAAGCAATCACATCATCGGAATCGGTGAATGGGTGCTGCTCGAAGCCTGTCGCCAGATGCGCGTCTGGCTGAATGCCGATTTACCTCCGGTGAAGGTGGCCATCAACCTGGCGGCTCGCCATTTCCTCGTCCCGGGTTTGCACCTCACGATTGCCAATGCGCTGGCCTTGCATCATATTGACCCGCACTTTCTTGAAATCGAAATTACCGAGGGCGTGATGATGCAGGATGTCGCTGGCGCCATTCGCACCATGACGCAACTGAAGGAGATCGGTGTTCGCATTTCACTCGACGACTTTGGCACCGGCTACTCCTCGCTGGCTTATCTCTCACGTTTTCCCATCGACGTCGTCAAGATCGACCAGTCTTTTGTCAGCGACATCACCACCAACCCGGTCAATGCTGCCATTGCGCAAGCCACCATTGCCATGTCGCACAAACTGAACAAAATCGTGCTGGCGGAGGGCGTGGAAACCGAGGAGCAAATGCTCTACCTGCGGCGCAACGAATGTGACGAAATGCAGGGCTATTTCTTCTCCAAACCGCGCCCTGCTGACGATATTTACAGTCTCTTGCGCGAATCTTCAACGATGAATCTTTCCGGCCAAAACGGTTCGAACGTACGCAGCATCGTTCTATTTGTCGATGACGAAACAAACATCCTGTCTTCGATCAAACGCACCCTGCGCCGCGAAGGCTACGAGATTCTCACCGCCGAAGATGCGACTGAAGGGTTTTCTTTACTGGCGCGCTATGAGGTTCAAGTTGTCGTTTCCGACCAGCGCATGCCGGGCATGAACGGAACGGAATTTCTTTCACGGGTAAAAACCCTTTATCCGAAAACAGTGCGCATGGTGCTGTCCGGTTACTCGGAGATTTCTGCAGTGACTGATTCGATCAACTTAGGTGCTGTTTATCGATTCATGATGAAGCCCTGGAATGACCAAACCCTTAAAGAAGAGGTTGCCGGTGCACTACGCCATTGGCGGGACCTCTATGGCAACAAAAATGAACAGCAAGAATGACGTCGCCGTGGTTAATCGCTCATTCCTGTTAAATACGTGAGATGGATGTGGCAGAGATACGCCCTGAAGAGCAGATCATTCAAGCCCGTGTTCTGGTGGTCGATGACGACCCGATCCTGCTGACCCAGATCAAGCATCTGGCCAGCAAGTTCGTGTCGGAAATACAGGTCGCGTCAGACGGCATTGAAGGCCTTGAAATCTGGCGCGCATGGCAGCCGGACGTCGTTGTGACCGACATTTTCATGCCGCGCATGAACGGCCTGGTGATGAGCGAAACAATCAAAGCCGAAGACCCCGATGCCCAGATCATCGTCATCACGTCGGACAAGGACAGCGATAGTTTGCGCCTTGCGCTTGAGATCGGTGTTGAGCGCTACATCACCAAACCCGTGGATATCCACCTGCTGGTCGATGCCATCGGGAAATGCGTGCGCGACAGGCAGCAAACTGAGGAGTTGCGTCTGACCCGTCAGGTGGCGGCGCTGACTAACGCGTTGCAAATCCAGCTGCAGGAGAAACAACGCGCGGAAGCATTGTTGCAGAAAGAAAAATCCGAACAGCTCATTCTGATCAACCGGTTGGAAGAAGCGCACAATCAATTGCTGCAATCAGAAAAAATGGCGTCCATCGGCCAGCTGGCGGCCGGTGTTGCGCATGAAATCAATAACCCGATCGGTTTTGTTAACTCCAATCTGGGCGCCTTGCAGCACTATGTTCAGAGTCTCTTGACACTGCTCAGCAGCTATGAACAGCACGAGGCGGAGTTGTCCAGCGAGAGTCGAAGCGCTATCAACCTACTGAAGAATCAGGTCGACATCACCTACTTGCGGGAGGATGTTAATAACCTGCTCGACGAGTCGCTGGGCGGCCTGCAACGCGTTAAACGAATTGTTCAGGACCTCAAGGATTTCTCTCACATCAGCGACTCGGAAATGCAGTGGGCCAATCTGGAGAGGGGTCTGGACAGTACGCTCAACGTCGTCTCGAGCGAACTCAAATACAAAGCCGAGGTGATCAAAGACTACGGCAGCATTCCCGAAATTGAATGCATCCCGTCCCAGCTCAATCAGGTCTTCATGAACCTGCTGGTCAATGCCGCGCAGGCGATCACGGCGCACGGCAAGATCACCGTACGCTCTCGGCAAGTGGGTGAAGACGTTTGTGTGGAAATTTCCGATACCGGTTCCGGCATCCCGGCAGAAATCATCAACCGGATTTTTGACCCTTTCTTCACCACCAAGCCGGTCGGTACCGGCACCGGCCTTGGCCTGTCGATTACCCATGGCATCATCCGCAAACATAATGGCCGGATAGAGGTCGCCAGCGAAGCGGGCAAGGGCACCACCTTCCGTCTCTTTATTCCGATTCGGCAGAAAAAGTCCGGAGCAATACCTTCAGCGGCTACTGCCTGACGCCCAAATACTCAATCACTTTGGGGTGCTTGAGAAAAGCCAGCCAGTTTGACTCCAGTCGGGGCAGAAGATTTAGGGCGCGATCAATTTGACCGTGCATGGCGGCCTTTTCGATCTCGAAGGCGACGCTGTTGATTCCCGTTGCACACAGATTGGCCGCCGCACCCTTGATGAAATGTGCCGCCGAGCGCACCAGTGCTTGATCAGCACCGTAAATCGCCACCTTCAGCTTTTCAATATCGCCGGGCGTGTTGGCGACAAACATGCGTACCAAAATTTCAGCCAGCGCCGTGTCCCCCAGCATGAGTTCGAGGAACGCTTCGTACTTGAACGCGTCATCCTGATCCCTGACCCGCACATGCGGAGAGGTAATCATTGCCTCCCGCGCCACCGGACTGTGCGCATGTAACAGCCACTGATCAAGCATGTCGGCCAGCTTTCTGACGACAATGGGTTTGCTCAGGTAGTCATTCATACCGGCTTCAAGACATTTCTCACGAGCGCCCGACAGGGTGTGTGCGGTCATGGCAATGATCGGTAGTCTGTTGCCCTGCTCACGCAAGCGTCGCGTCGCCTCGTAGCCGTCCATCTGCGGCATCTGGCAGTCCATCAGGATCAAGTCGTACTTGCCCTGAGCCACCGCTTCAAGCGCTTCCAGCCCGTTATTTGCCTTGACGATCGAGTCGTAGCCGAGCTTGGCCAGAAGCCCTTGCATAACCATCATGTTGACTTCATTGTCTTCAACGACCAGCAGGTGGAAGGGCTTCTTCACGCCCGGCGCAGTGGAACGCGAGACTTCAGTGTGCGGCGTCTCAGACTCAAGGCTACCCGCGGGTTGTTGCGCCAGCGTGATGTTCAGGCTAAAGGTTGTACCCTGACCTTCCTGGCTGACCACTGAAATTTCGCCGCCCATCAAATCGACAATCTGTTTGCTGATCGCCAAGCCCAGCCCGGTGCCGCCGTATTTTCGCGTTGTCGAGGTATCGGCCTGCTCAAAGGGTACAAATATCTTGTTGAGGTTCTCACTGGCAATGCCAATCCCGGTGTCCTGTACTTCGATGTGCAAAATCACCCAATCCTGCCGGTCAGGCCGCCGGGTGACACGCAGGCTGATGGTGCCGGCGGGGGTGAATTTGAGCGCATTGCCAATCAGATTGGTCAGCACCTGGCGAAGACGCCCCGGATCGCCACGAAGCAACACCGGTACCTGCGCATCAAGACTCCAGACGAATTCGAGCCCCTTCTCCATCGAACGCAAGCCATTGAGTTCGGCGACGTCCTCCAGGACGTGGCGTAAATTAAAATCGATGCTTTCCAGCGTCATCTTCTGTGCTTCGATTTTCGAAAAGTCGAGAATGTCGTTGATGATCGACAACAGTGATTCCGAACTGGAACGAATGATGCCCAGATAACGCTGCTGCTCGGCATCAAGCGGCGTATCGAGCAGCAGCGTTGTCATGCCCATGACACCATTCATCGGGGTACGAATTTCGTGCGACATCATGGCCAGAAAAGCCGCCTTGGCGCGATTGGCGGATTCGGCTTTTTCGCGTGCGGCAATCAGATCCTGCTCAATGCGAATGCGATCGGTAATGTCATTGAATCCGAAAACCCGCCCGACGATGCGTTCATCAAGATACTGAGGCAGTGACTTGCACTCGAATACCCGACCGTCCTTGAGCAGCAGAATATCTTCGGTTTCATTGCTCTCGACAATTTCGCGCAAACGCTGGTGAATGATCCCGGGGTCGACAACGCGATCAGACACAAAATCGAGAATGGCGCTATCAACCTGCATCAGGAGTAACTCTTCGGGGAGCTGCCACATCGCGCTGAACAATCGGTTCATGCTGGCAATCCGTCCCTGCCAGTCAATCACCAAAATGCCGTTGCCGGTTGATTCCAGGGTGGCGCGGAGTTGAGAGGTGGTATGTGCCAAGTCATCCTCGATGCCCAATTCGTCACGCGCTTCTCTGGCCTGAATCAGTAACCAGTGCCGACCTTCCTGCTCAAGCACTTTTACGGACTTGGTGACCGTGCGCATTGAACCGTCAGCACACAAATACAAGCCCTCCTGCACGTCAATGTTCGAGCTCTGGCCGCTACGCACTTCTTCCCAGTAAAAAACGTCCTGCAGCGAGCTTTCCACGTCGAGAATCGTTTTTTCGAGCAGCTCATCCTCGGTGTAACCGAGGCTCTGCAGGGCAACGCGATTGGCCATGACGATACGCAAGCTTTCCGGATCAACCAGCAGAATGATTTGCTCGGTATGGTCCAGCAATAGCCGTTCGAGACTGCTCATGAATTTGCCAACGTTTTAACCGGGCTTCCGGGGTCGAAATAGTAACTGACCTGCTTACGCGGACTGAGGTAGTTGTATATCTCGCGCGGCAGTTGCGCCGGCCGGATGGCTTTGGCGATATTGACGTCGCTCTCGCTCGCCATATCCACAAGGATGGCTTCATCCTTGGGAATCCCGGCGTCGTAGATCACGATCATCGGCTTCATCGGCTTGGCCGTATTAGTCGTGGCGACCATCCCGATGGCGCCATTGGAAAGCTGCACGATGGTACCCGGTGGATACACGCCAAGACAACGGACGAAGACGGGCAGCAATTTGGGGTCGAATTTGGTACGCAACTTGGCGAACATGATCGACAGCGCTTCGTGCGGCGTCAATGCATTGGCGATATTCAGCGGATTGCACAGTTCGTCGTAATAGTTGGCGATGGCGACAATGCGGGCCGGTAGGCTGATGGCTTCGCCCTTAAGTTTTTGCGGGTAGCCACTGCCGTCATACATCTCGTGATGCTCACGGATGATGCCCAGGGTCAATAGTGAAAACTTCAACCCTTCACCCATTTCAACGCCGTACTGGCAATGCAGTTCGTAGTCGTCGCGTTCAGACTGGCTCAGCAGCTCCATCTTCAGCAGAATTTTGTTCGGGATTTTACGCCGCCCGACATCATGGAACAGCGCGCCCATGCCCAACGCGCGCACCGCGTCCTGCGGCAGTTTGAGGTCACGCGCCATCATTAAAGACAGCACCGTGACATTGAGTGAATGAAAGTACAACTCTTCACCACCTGTCTTGTCACCCATCACGTGCAAAGCCAGTTCCGGCGCCGAGAGTATGGAGTTGGCAATCTGATCGACCAGTGTGTTGGCCTGTTCGACGGTTTCAATTGGGTTGCTCAGCAGATTCTTCTCGATGCTGTGAATTGTCTTGGCGGTATCGTTAAAGGCCGCTTCGATGCGTTCTGCCGCCTCTCGCTGCACCTTGATTTTCTCGATCAATGCCCGTTTGGCCGCTAGCGCCGGATGCTCTTTTTGCATCGGTGGCGGCGGTGGCGGTGGCGGTGCCGGCTCGCCGGCATTCTTCTCGACCTGACTGGGCGCCGGTTTCAGATCACTGCGCGTAGGTTTCAGATCACTACGCGCCGGTTCGTAACGCACTTTTTTGAGCCCGAGACTCTTGATGATATTGATCTGCTCTTCGTCTTTAATCTTGAAGTTATTAAAGGCAAAGGGGTGCTCAAACCACTTCAAATCAAGATAAACATACAGCCCGATCTTGAGCTGATCCATGGTGAGGTACAAATTATCCTGTGTTTGCATCACTGACCTGATCTCCCGAATCGTTCGGACAAGGCGCTGTGTGCCATCGTAAGAGTTTTTATCTGCACAAGCCACAAAAAAAACGCTGCCCGTGGGCAGCGTTTTAGGGGGAGATCAACCTTTGCTTAAGTCCGCTTCGGCTCAACCACGACTCGACGCCGTTGCAGAAAGATAACGAAACCGAGCACGCACAGCGTCGGGATAAACATCCATTCCTTCTTCGGGCTCTCGGTTGCAATCTCCAGCGCCGTAATCTTGTATCCCTGCTCGATACCCGCCTTCGCCGCCTTGCTGCCGAATTTGACCGAGAGAATGTCGAAAACCGGGCCATTGGGTAGTATACGCATACCGAAGCCATCCAGCCGCTTGGCGGGTGCGTCGGATTCTCCCAGCGCCAACATCACGCCTTTCTTGACCACTCGGCCGTTGATATCTTCGCCCTCAATCCAGGCACGCAACTGCGCACGGTCGGGGGCTGTCTCGATAATCTGCATCAACTGCGTCGGCTCAACGGTCTTGAAAGGCGGATAGAGCTTGTCCATCCAGAACCCCGGACGGAACAGGCTGAAAGCCACAAGCAGCAGCACCACGCTTTCATACCAACGACTTTTGACTAGGAACCAGTTTTGCGAGGCCGCGACAAAGATAAGGCTGGCGACAATGGCCGAGGCAATGGTCAACAAAAGATGGGGAATGCTTTCGATACCGATCAACAAAAGCTGCGTGTTGTAAATGAACATAAAAGGCAGAACGCTGGTACGAATGCTATACCAGAACGCCGTAAAGCCCACTGTCAGGGGATCCGCCTTGGCAATGCCCGCGGCCGCATAAGCCGCCAGACCCACCGGCGGCGTCACGTCGGCCATGATGCCGAAATAGAAAACAAACATGTGCACGGCAATGAGCGGCACGATCAGGCCACTCTGTGCGCCGAGTTCAACGACGACCGGCGCCATCAAGGTGGACACGATGATGTAGTTGGCTGTCGTCGGAACGCCCATGCCAAGGATAAGCGAGGCGACAGCAACCATACACAGCATCAGCATCAGATTGCCGGATGAAATCAATTCAACCACTTCGGCCAGAACCAGGCCGATGCCGGTCAATGTCACCGTACCGACGATAATCCCCGCGGTCGAGGTGGCGATCGCCACGCCGATCATGTTGCGAGCACCTGCGATCAGACCGACTTTCAAATCACCCAGCCCCTCAATGACATCCGCTTTAATATCCCGTTCGCCCCGGAACCATGCTGCGAGGGGACGCTGGGTAACCAGGATAAAGATGAGGAACATGGTCGCCCAGAAGGCCGAGAGGGCCGGAGAGAGTTCCTCGACCATCAGATTCCAGATCAATGCGGCGACCGGCAGCAGGAAGTGCAAGCCACTCTTGATCGTCGGGCCCGGTTCCGGCAACTTGAGAATCGGCGCATCTGGATTATCCAGATGCAACTCGGGGTATCCGGCCTCAAATTTGAGCAGCCCGATGTAACCCGCCAGCATCAGAGCAGCGATGATATACAGTGAAGCATCACCCGCGACACCCTTGATCCACCCAAGGCCGAAATAAACCACATTGGCCAGGATGATCACACCACTGATCGACATCAGAAAACTGATGATGCGGTTCATCAGGGGTGGCATATTTTCACGCGGAATGCCGCGAATATCGGCCTTGCAGGCTTCCAGGTGCACGATGTAAAACAATGCGATGTAGGACATGATCGCCGGCAAGGCGGCATGCTTGATGATCTGCGTATAGGGGATACCGACGTACTCAACCATCAGAAAGGCCGCAGCACCCATCACCGGCGGCATGATCTGGCCATCAACAGAGGCGGCTGTTTCTACGGCAGCGGCGATGTGCGGCTTGTAGCCGACACGCTTCATGAGCGGGATGGTGAAGGTGCCAACAGTCACCACATTGGCAATCGAACTTCCGGAAATAAGGCCGGTCAGCCCTGAGGAAACAACGGCGGCCTTAGCCGGACCGCCACGCATGTGGCCGAGCAAGGACAGCGCTGATTTGATGAAGTAATTACCCGCCCCGCCCGTATCCAGCAGTGCGCCAAAAAGAACAAAGAGGAAGACAAATCCGGATGACACGCCCAGCGCGACGCCGAACACGCCCTCGGTCGACAGCCACAGATGTGTCATGCCCTTGCTGAACGAGGCGCCCTTGTGCGCAATCATGTCCGGCATGTGTTGGCCGAGGAAAATGTAGCCGATAAACAGGGTCGCCATCAATGTCATCGGCAGACCAACGACGCGACGCGTCCCCTCAAGCAGCAGAATCAGGCCGACCAGCGCGACACCCAGATCCATGTCTGTCGGCTGACCCGGACGTGCTGCTAGTTCGGCATAAAACAGATAAAGGTAGGACGCACAAAAAGCGGCCACCAGCGCCAAAGCCCAATCCTGTACTGGAATACGGGTGCGCGGTGACCTTTTGAGCGGCGGGAACAGCATGTAACCGAGAAACAGAGCGAAGGCCAGGTGGATCGACCGTGACTGGGTATCGTTGAGCACGAAGAACCCTAGGGAGAACGGTAGCGGCGAGGCGATCCACAACTGGAACATCGACCAGGCCAGTGCCACAGCCGTGACAAGCTTGGCCGGAAAACCCGTCGGTCTGCGCCCACCGGTGTCCGACTCGGCAACCATTTGCCGGATTTCTTCGTCGGTTAATTCCGTTTCTTTAATTTGATGACTCACTGGTGTTTCCCCATTCCCTGCAACATATACGTAAGACGGCCCCGTACGTACGCGGGGCCGTCAATTCTCAACAAGCGCGATTCACCCGCGCGGACTCAAGTTACATCCAGCCTTTTTCCTTGTAGTACTTGACGGCGCCTGAATGCAACGGGGCCGACATACCGCTCTTGATCATGTCTTTCGGATCAAGATTGGCAAATGCAGGGTGCAATTTCTTGAACTCGTCAAAGTTCTCAAAGACCGCAGAGACCATGGCGTACACAACCGCTTCAGGCACTTTAGCCGAAGTTACAAAACTGGCCATCACGCCAAACGTCTTGGTTGCCTCTGGGTTGTTTGGATACACACCACCCGGGATCGTGGCATAAGCAAAGTACGGATACTCCTTAACCAGTTTATCAACGGCCGGTCCGGAAACATTAACCAGCTTGGCGCCGCAAGTCGTCGTCGGATCCTGGATATTGGCTGCCGGGCTGCCGACGACATAGGCAAAACCGTCGATCTTGTTGTCGCACAGGGCGGCACCATGCTCATCCGGCTTCAACTCGGAGGTCAAGGTAAAGTCGCTGTTCTTCATGTCCATGGCCGACATCAACATCTCCACGGTCAAACGTGTGCCCGAACCCGGGTTGCCGACGTTGAAGCGCTTGCCTTTGAAATCCTCAAATTTCTTGACGTTGGCTTCCTTGCGCGCCACAACGGTCAGCGCTTCCGGATATACCGAGAAAACGGCACGCAGATCCTTGTCCGGGCCGGCATCCTTGAATTGTACCAAGCCCTTCACATCGTTGAACTGTACGTCAGACTGAGCCACACCAAAATCAAGCTCACCCGCCTTGATCGTGTTGATGTTGTATACCGAACCGCCGGTGCTCTCGACCGAACAGCGGATGCCATGCTTGGCACGATCCTTATTCATCAGGCGACAAATCGCGCCACCCGCTGCATAGTACACGCCGGTCACACCGCCGGTGCCGATGGTTACGAATTTCTGTTGGGCAACAGCGGCCGGGCTGACCAATGTTGCACCGAGCGCCAGTGCAGCTGCAATAAGTGTTAGTTTTTTCATTGTTGAACTCTCCTGTGATGTACGAATAATCAGAAACGGGTGAGGCCAGCGCCTCGCTTTAATTCACTTGATAATTCGGCGACCTTTCATGAATATGATCGGCGTCTGGGAAAAACACTTGAAAGAATACCGCAAAAGACACAAGTGAACAAATCTCTTGCCTAGACAAACACCGCCTTAATTCTAGAATTCGTTTACGCAGAATACATGCCAGAACCGAGAGAGCGGTCTTAAAGCCTTGCATACCAAGCCGGCCAGCCAGTCGGTCGCGAACCGGATGACACACTCACGCAGGCTTTGCGCCCACTTTCGGTGCAGAAAATGCCCCACGATGATGCACCACTCTAGCAAATATATGGCACCAGTCGTCGACAAAGGTTCCGTTTTGCGTTGGCGCAATCATGCTAGAGTTTTAGCTTTGTTGCTGGATGAGCAGAAACGTTGCCACTACGAGGAAAAGAAAAGCTGATGAGTACCCCGACCGTTGATGAATTGCGTGCGGCCATCGCGCGCGGTGAATGGGATAAACCCACTTCAGGCTTGGCGCCCGGCTTCACGCAGGCAAACATGGTGATGCTGCCCAAACAATATGCTTTTGATTTTCTCCTGTTTTGCGAGCGTAATCCCAAACCTTGTCCGGTCATCGACGTCTGCGAAGCGGGCCGTACTGCACCCCCGATCGCCGGGCCCGGCGCTGACATCCGTACCGAAATCCCGCGTTATCGTATCTACCGCCACGGTGAACTTGAGCAGGAAGTCTGCGACATCCGCGAATACTTCACCGATGATTTGGTCACCTTTCTGCTCGGCTGCAGCTTCACCTTCGAGCCGGACTTGATGGATCACGGCATTCCGGTTCGGCACATCGAACTGGAGCGCAATGTTCCGATGTACGTTACCAACCGCGAATGCCGGCCGGCCGGAATTTTTTCCGGCCCCATGGTGGTCAGCATGCGTCCCATCCCGGAAGCCCTTGTGGAAAAAGCTTCGGCGATTACCGCCAAATACCGCAAGGCGCACGGTACGCCGGTGCATATTGGCAGCCCCGGCGCGCTCGGCATCAAGGATTTACAAAAGCCGGATTTCGGCGACCCGCCTGAAATCCGCACCGGCGAAGTCCCCGTTTTCTGGGCCTGTGGTGTGACGCCCCAAATGGCACTCCAACGCGCCAAACCGGATCTGGTGATCACCCACGCGCCGGGTTATATGTTCATTACCGACATTCGCGACAAGGATCTGGCGCAGTGGTAAATCACAGCGCTACCATTGGCCGCATTACCGCGCTGGCGCGCCGGGACGTCGGCGGGCGCGGACTGTCCGGCCTTGTCACGCCCTGCCAATTGGAAGCTGCCGCTACCGAGCTGTTCAACGGCGAGCGCGTGATTCTGGTTACCGGCTTCTGCATCCGTGCCGCCATGATCGGGGAAAATGATGGCCTGTCAGGCACGTTGGCACTGGCCGATGCCCTGCGCCAGTTGGGCAAAGAAGTCATTCTGGTCACCGACAAACACAGCATAAATCTGTTGAATGCCGGCGCAGCCGTCTTCGGCGAGCCTTTCCCGAGCACCACTCTGAGCCTTGTGCAAGAGGCCGCAGATCAGGAAATAGACGCGCTGCTCGCGTCATTCTTGCCCACGCAGGTCGTCGCGATTGAACGCCCGGGCAGTGCCGTCGACGGGCACCGTTATTCCATGTACGGCCAGATTCTGGATGACCTCGTTCCGGCCGCAGATCGCCTGTTGGCACCCCCTGCCCTGCGCAACTACCAAACCATCGCCATCGGTGATGGTGGCAACGAACTGGGACTCGGCACGCTGCGCGACACTTTCAAAGACCGGGTGACACACGGGGAGCTTATTTTTTGCGCCACACCCGCTGACTATGTTATCCCGGCGGGCATCTCCAACTGGGGCGCCTTCGCGCTGCTCGCTGCATTGTCGCTAGTGGCTGGAAAATGCCTGATGCATCCGCCTGCGCATGAATACGCCGTACTGGACGCCCTGCGCCTCGCTGGCGCCGTTGACGGCTGCACGAAGAAAAACGAGATTTCGGTGGACGGCATCGGATGGGATGATTACGCCAGCACGCTCAGTGCCATCTACGATGAAACTTGCACGACCTTGGGTCAGCAAAAGTACTGAAGAAAGTGGCGAGAGGGTTGAAGCGCAAGGCGCTCAAAAAGCGAGGCATACCGATTTGGTAGTCGAGCTTTTGTGCGGGTTGCAACGCCGCGAACCGCCCTCGCAGCTCTTTAATCCTAAAAACCTCATTCAACACAGAGAACAGCGCGAAGCCTCCCTGAAGAGGGACAAAGGCTTACGTGAAATTGATCAATCACCCGCAAGGCGAGCCTCGTTTTCCTCTGTGTGCTCTGTGGCTCTGTGGCTCTGTGGCTCTGTGATCTCTGTGTTGATAGCGGTTTCAACTGCGTTTTTAGCGTGACTCCTTGATAATCCGCCCCCAACCCGGCTGCACCGGCCTGACATTCGGCGCGTACAGATGCTGAAAAATCGCCAGTTGCTCCTGGGAAATCTGTTGCGGCTGTTTAAGCACCAGCCACAGCACCTCTTCAGAGCACGGGGGCGTGGTCAGT
>JBBRDR010000052.1:0-18623 GCA_038203745.1 Burkholderiales bacterium
CATGCTTGATGCCGAGGAATGGGCCCTTGACATTAACGGCAAGCATCTTGTCGAGGTTTTCTTCCTTCATCTCCTCGATGGCTTCCCGGATATTGATACCGGCGTTGTTCACCAGAATGTCGAGTCTCCCGCAATTGGCGACAACAAAGGCCATTACGTTGAACCAGTTTATTTCTTTTGAGACATCAAGTGACTGGAAGTGTGCTTTGCCACCTTTGCTGATAATTTTGGCAACGGTCTCATTCGCGGCACTGACGTTCAAGTCGCAGACAAACACCGTAGCGCCCTCCTCCGCGAAGCGCCTGGCGATCGCAGCGCCAAGTCCTTGGGCCGCTCCGGTAATCAGTGCAATCTTGTTATTCAGTCTCATTCTGATACTCCACATTTGAGAAGCCCCGCACGGGGCGGGGCTCGATTTTAAAACGGAGATGCCGTTTTACTTGCGCACTTCAACTTTGGCCAGCTTCTCATAATGACGGACGATGGCGCTGTGGTCGTTGGCGGCCATATCGTCGGTCTTGAGCGCTTGCATGACCTCCATGATATTGGCTGTGAGCGGCACCGGGACATTGAGCGCATGGGCGGTATCGAGCGCGTTCTGCAAATCCTTGATATGCAATTCAATGCGGAAGCCGGGCTTGAAGTTGCCGTCGAGAATCATCGGCACCTTGGCATTCATGACCGTTGAACCGGCGAGACCTCCCTTGATGGCGTTGAATACGGCTTCAGGATTAACCCCTGCCTTGGTGGCCAGCACGAAGGCTTCAGACACGGCCGCAATGTTGAGCGCAACGATAATCTGGTTAGCCAATTTGGTAACGTTGCCGGCACCGATCTCGCCCACATGAACAACGGAGGCGCCCATTTTTTCAAGTAGTGGCTTGACCGTTTCGAAGGCTTTCGTATCACCGCCGACCATGATGGCCAGAGTACCTTCGATGGCTTTGGGTTCACCGCCAGAAACCGGGGCATCAAGCATGACGACGCCCTTTTCCTTGACGGCTGCACAAATTTCCTGCACGGCGCCCGGGGCGATTGAACTCATATCAACAATGATGGTACCGGTCTTCGCGCCTTCCAGCACGCCGTCTTTACCAAGAACAGCTTCTTTAACGTGTGGCGAATTGGGCAGCATGGTAATGATCACGTCGCTTTGGGACGCGACATCTTTATTGGAAAGACCTCCCCTAGCGCCGAGCGCAACAAGATCGTCAAATTTTGCGAATTTGTCAAAAACAGTCAGTTCAAAGCCTGCTTTGAGAAGGTTCTTGGCCATAGGGCGGCCCATGATACCCAGTCCGATAAATCCGATCTTCATTTAGTACTCCTTATTAATTTGTATTAATTACTTCTGACTTAAAGTAGCCATCATGTTGGCGATGGACTGATCTTCTGGTGGAGTCAAACCGCTGACTCCTGCGGCACCGACAACTACACCAGATGAATCTCTCAAAACAACGCCACCTGCCAGGCCCGTTATTTGTTCATCACCAAAAAAACTGATCGGCACGTTTTCGCGTTTCAGCCTTTCCGCAAATGCGTCCGTATCAATGCCCATAAATGCCGCGGTATAGGCCTTCTTCTGGGCATGAGGAACGCTCCTTAGCGTTGCACCCGGCATACGCATAAACGCGAGAAGCAATCCATGGTTGTCGCAAACAGCCACGGAAACAGGCCGTTTGAACTCGTTGTTGGCTTGCTCAATTGCTTTGGAAAGCAAGTTTTGAACTATCTCCAAGCTCATTTCCATATATCAAGCTCTCTTTTGTATGTGAATCAATTTTTCAACATCAGCAACAGGCAACGCTCTGATGTATGACGGTTCTATCTTTCAGGCCACCCGGTCGACCGGTTCCTTTCCGGCAAAGAAGGCATCCAGATTGTCCAAGGCGCGGAATCCCATGGCGACACGGGTTTCCTTTGTCGCACTCCCGATATGCGGCATCAGGAACACGTTGGGCAGATCCAGGTATCCGGGATGAATATTTGGTTCATTATTGAAAGCATCCAGACCGGCGGCTGTCAGTTTCCCTGATTTGAGGGCAGCAATCAGAGCGTCATCGTCGATCACGGCACCGCGGCTCGTATTCACAACAATGGCACCATCAGGCAAAAGTGCAATGCGTTTTGCATTCAACAGCTTGAAAGTTTCCGGCGTTGAAACACAGTGAAGTGCCAGAAAATCACAATGCGGCAGCAAATCCTCAAGCGTCTTGTGATAAATAGCTCCGGACTCAATGGCTGGAGACAATTTCCTCATGTCGTTATAATGAATCTCCATGTCAAAGCCGCGAGCCCGCTTGGCGACAACCTGTCCGACACGGCCAAAACCGATGATGCCCAGACGTTTTCCTGTGACCTGGGTGCCGACCATAAAACGAGGGCTCCAGTCTTTCCACTCACGGGCTCGAACCAGACGCTCACCTTCACTGGCCCGACGTGCAGCACCGAGCATCAACATCATGGTCAATTCTGCTGTTGCATCGGACAAGACCTCGGGAGTATTCGTCACGATGAGCCCACGGGCTTTTGCAGCATCGGTGTCGACATGATCGTAACCAACTGAAAAATTGGCAATGACGCGAACGCTCTTTGGCAAACGGGCAATCACTTCAGCGGTAAATTTTTCAGTGTGGCAAGGCAAAATGGCATCAGCACCTTCCGCGAGTTTGATCAACTCGTCGTTGGTATGGAGAACATCGTCCGGATTAAAACGAGGTTCGTAGTCCCGTCTAAGACGGTTCTCAACTTCATCTGGCAATTTCCGGGTTACTAGAACGACTGGTTTCACGTCTTGCTCCTATAAATTTCAATTACATCGAATATGGTTTGAGCCAACCGAGCCCATCGATTGTTGTTGTCTTGGGTTTGTATTCGCAGCCAATCCAGCCGTCGTAACCGAGCTTGTCGATATAGTCGAACAGAAACGCGTAGTTGATTTCACCAGTACCCGGCTCGTTACGCGCCGGGTTGTCAGCCAGTTGCATGTGGGCGATACGTGGCAGGTTTTTCTTGATCGTTGCCGCCAGTTCGCCTTCCATTCGTTGCATGTGATAAATGTCGTACAGCAAGTCGATGTTGTCGCACCCGGTTGCTTCAATCAGATCAAGCGCTTGCTGCGTTCGGGAAACATAGAAACCGGGAATATCGAAAGTATTGATCGCTTCGACAACCAGCTTGATCCCATGCGCTTTGAGTTCCTGACCTGCGAAACGGATATTGGTCACAAAGGTTTCGAGCAGTTTGTCCGGATCGGCACCGGCAGGTGCAATTCCTGCCATGCAGTTGATTTTTTTGCAGCCCAGCGCTGTCGCGTACTCGATGGTGTTGCCAACGTTGTCCTGAAACTCGCCCATCCGGTCGGGCAGGATGGCAATGCCACGCTCACCCTTGGCCCAATCGCCCGAAGACACGTTGTGCAATACCTGCGTTAGACCATAGCGATTGAGTTGCTCGGCAAGTTGCTCCTTGGGATAAGCGTACGGAAAAAGGTATTCAACCCCCTTAAAGCCAGCGTCACTTGCGGCTTTGAAGCGATCCATAAAATCGACTTCGTTGAAAAGCATGGTCAGATTTGCGGCAAACTTCGGCATTGGTCTCTCCCAAAAATAAGCAGTCGTTCTACAAGAGGAATTCAAGCAAATATCCAGCTTTGCTGAGAATGCTCAACCCTTGATTTAAGAGCAATAATCTTGCCAGAAATCGGAAACGCTTTTTAAGCCTATGTCTATACCGACAGAATGATGTTGAATAACATGCTGATAAAAAATTGGTTTGACACGCTCGACGCATTGATTTCCATAAGCTGTCTGGTAGCGCCTGGCCAGCTCACTCTTGCTGTCGTTCTGCGCGCAACCTGAAGTGAGAGCAAGAAAATCCTATTTAGGAGGAGCATGTTCATCGTCATTGATTACTGCTTTCTTCTGGCAATCAGGCTGGCTCGGAGAAATAACGATGCAGCACACCGCACCGAATTACATGAGTAGATGCTGAAGCAGAATAGTGCAAGTCGCAACAACAGTGTCGTAACTTGCATCACAGCGAAAAAATCTCGTTGCCCGAACACCGCGCCAATCTTCACTTCTCTGCTTGGCACCCTTATTGCTCTTTCCTTATACGTTTTACAAGCTAATGCGGATTTTACTTAACCTGAGCAGTCATAACGGGAGTGGGGATTATGCAAATCAATATCTTGAAATCAATTGAGAAAGTGCCTGGCGGGCTGATGGTGGTGCCATTACTCTTTGGCGCATTACTCAACACCATTGACCAAATGCATTTGCCGTTCATTATGAATTTTCTTAAATTTCTCGGCGTATCGCAGTTCAAACCGGGAATCTACGAAATGTTTCGCATTGGCGGGTTCACTGAAGCGCTGTTCAAGACGGGCACTCTTACCCTGATTGCTCTTTTCCTCTTCCTTGCCGGCAGTCAAATGAATCTGCGGGTCGGTGGCATCGCCATGAAAAAAGGCATCATGCTCACAGCATCCAAGTATTTTGTGGGATTAGGTGTCGGCATGCTTTGGGGAAAACTCTCCGGAGACATCTATAACGGATTCCTTGGACTATCCGTGATGGCGATTATTGCGGCCATGACCAACGGTAATGGCGGCATGTACGCTGCCCTGACGGCCAAGTTCGGGACTCGCTCCGACATCGGCGCCGTGGCCGTACTCTCCCTGAATGACGGCCCCTTCTTCACGCTGCTGGCGCTGGGCATGTTGGGCTCCAACTTCCCGATCATCGCCTTTATTGCTGTTCTCCTGCCCATTGCCATTGGCATGCTGCTCGGCACTATCGACCATGACCTCCACGAATGGTTCAAGAAGGGCGAGACACTTCCCATCCCGTTCATGGCATTTGCCCTTGGCACCGGGATGAATATGGGCACTTTCTTCAACCCAACGGTCGTCGTCGCCGGTTTGGTCCTGGGGCTCATGACCCTTCTGCTGACTGGCGGAATTGGCATGGTGGTATTCCGGCTCTCAGGTGAGAAGAGCCAGATCGCCCCGTGGGCTGAAGCATCGACAGCCGGTAATGCGGTCGGTACGCCCGCGGCGATCGCTGCTGCCGCCGCCGTTGCGGCAGGAACAGGCATGATGAGCGCTGGCGAAGCCAAAGCTTTCGCGGATATCGCCGCAATAGCCTCGTTGCAGATTTCAATTTCGACGATGTCAACGGCTGTCCTTTGCCCTATCGCGTGTATTCTTGTTGATAAATGGCAGAGAAGCCGTGGAATCATCAGCAATTATGATCCACGAGAAGGGACGCCGCCGCCTGCTGAACCAGAGGTCAATGTCGGTTAAACCAAAAGGCTGTACAGGCTGTACGACAGTAACAAAGAGTGCGACTATTCGTGGACTCTGTCAGTAGTCGCACTCTTTTCATTATTTAATAGCAGCAAAAGCACATAACTTACCGAGGCCTTTTTTGCAGGCAAAATTAATTTAACTGGAGAAAGGTCATGAGCCATACGATCGATATTGCCTTTGGTCGTGGACACCTGAACGTCCATATCCAGGAAAGCATTAAGCCGACAATCATACGCAAGGTTTCCCTGCCAAAGCTTGAGGATCAGAAACGGGCCGTTCAAGAGGCCCTTGAGAATCCAATTAAGGCAGCACCCTTATCGGTTCTATCAAAAGGCCGTAAGAGTGCGTGTATCCTGATTTGCGACATTACCCGCCCGGTACCCAACAAACTGTTCCTGCGTCCAATAATCGAGACGCTGATGGCCGCAGGTTTGTCTCCAGAAAAAATCTCCGTTGTTATTGCCACCGGATTACACCGCCCCAACGAGGGCGCCGAACTCGCCGAATTAGTCGGTGACCCCTGGGTCCTGAAAACGGTTCGAGTCGAAAACCATTTTGCACGCAACGACGATGATCACGTTGATCTAGGGGTTACCTCACGAGGAACGCCCATTAAAATCGACCGGCGCTTTGTCGAGGCCGACCTTCGTATTGTGTCAGGCCTTATCGAACCTCACTTCATGGCTGGATGGTCAGGTGGCCGTAAAGTGATTGCTCCCGGCGTTGCGCATCACGAAACGATTCGGACCTTCCATTCGGCCCGCTTCATGGAGGACCCGCTGGCGGTTCAATGCAACCTTGTAAACAATCCGCTGCACGAAGAACAACTGGAAATCGTTAAAATTATTGGCGAAGTGTATTCGATCAACACGGTACTTGATGAAGCACGTGATCTTATTCATGTAAATTTTGGAGAGGTTTCCGCAAGCCATTTGGCTGCGGTTGAATTTGTCGCCGACTCAACTGTCATCAAGGTGCCGCGCCGATTCAAGACGGTAGTTACCTCTTCGGCCGGCTATCCGCTTGATAAGACCTACTACCAGACGGTCAAGGGGATGGTCACTCCCATGGACATCCTTGAACCCGGTGGTACATTAATCATCGCCTCGGAATGTTCCGAAGGTTTTGGCTCACATGAATTCCGTGAAGCTCAAACTAAAATGGTTGAAATTGGACCAGAACGATTTCTGGCCACTCTGAAAGCAAAGTCTTTTGCGGAGATCGACGAATGGCAGACTGAAATGCAGCTCAAACCAATGCGTATTTGCAACATTCAGCTCTATACCACCGGACTGAGCAAAGAAGAGTGCCGAATTACGGGGGTCGAACTGGTGGACTCGGTCGACCAGGCTATTGCTGACAGCGTCATGCGCCATGGAGATACAGCAGTGGCGATCATCCCCGAAGGTCCCTACGTGATTCCGGTCTTTGGCCACTGCGGCTGATTCGAATTTATCCGGCAATCGGGTGCTGTTTTTCTTTGATACGCCGCCAAAGCGTGGTACGGTCGATACCCAATATAGCACTGCACTCCTTTATCGAACCGCTGGTCTTTTTGAAGACGTGTTCAATATACTCATCCTCCAGCGCTTTAAGCGTCAGCCCTTCACCAAAAGATGAGCAATGCGCCCCTGACTGCGCGCGCGGAACATCACGCAGCGTTACTGTCAGGTCAGCAGCGCTAATGGTTTTCCCCTCACAAATCACGACCGCACGTTCGATCATGCCCTGCAATTCGCGGACATTGCCTTCGTAAACATAGCCTCTCAGATAGTCTATTGCATCCGGAGCAAGCGTCATTCGCCCTTTCCGGTATCGAAACCCAAACTCATCAACAAAATGAGAACTTAATAGCTCAATATCGTCCACGCGCTCATTTAGCGGAGGGATGAACAAACTAAGGATAGCAATTCTGAAATACAGATCCCCCCGGAACTGGTTCTGGCTGACAAGGTTGCGCAAGTCGCGGTTTGTTGCGCAGACAATCCGTACATCTACAGGAATTAACTTGTTATCCCCAATGCGCATAACCTGCTTTTCTTGCACAACTCTCAGCAATCTGCCCTGAAGGAGCAAGGGCAGTTCGCCGATCTCGTCGAGAAATATCGTTCCACCGTGAGCCATCTCGAACAAGCCAGCCTTGCCTTTTTTGGTTGCTCCCGTAAAAGAGCCCTCGACATACCCAAAAAGTTCACTTTCAATCAACGATTCCGGGAGCGCCGCACAATTGATCGCCACAAAAGGGGCATTTTTGCGCAAACTGCTGTTGTGTATGCCTTGTGCGAAAAGTTCTTTGCCGACGCCAGAGGGTCCGCAGATCAGAACAGAGGTATCGTATTTGGCAAATTTTCGCGCTGTCTTGATGCAGTCGGAAATCACAGCACTTTTGTGTACGATGCCTGCGAAGTTGTAGTGTGCAAGAAATCCTTTTTCAGATAACCGAATACGGATCTTCTGCTCAAGTTTTTGAACTTCGGTAATGTCCTGATAGGTCGCCACCGCGCCCCGGACTTCTCCATCGACGATCACCGGCACCCGGTTGGTAGCAATAACCATCTGGTCATCCAGCCGTTGGATATCACCGATTTCGGAGAGTTCCGTTTCAAGAATACTGAGCAACCGGGTTTCAGGAATAATCTCGGTAATTTTCTTGCCCAGGGCCTCCTGTTTGCTATAGCCGGTGATCTTCTCAGAAGCGCTGTTAAATACGGTAACAAGACCCAGATTATCAATTGCGATAATCCCGTCATGAACAAAATCGATAATTGTGGCGAATTGCTGCGCTTTTTCCTTTTCCTGTTTTGAGGCATACAAAATGCCTTTTGCATGCTGTATGGCTTGTTGCAAGGCCTGTTTGCCCGAATTAACAAGAACGGTGTTGCAGTTGTGCCTGGCAACAGCGTCTTGCACGTTACCGTCACCAACAAACACGCGTATGCCTTGGGTTATAAGCACTTCCACCTCAGCAGCAATATCGCAATTTTCAGTAATTTCGAAACAAACCGCTTTCAAACCCATCACTTCAGCCACGATATCCGCACCCGAAATGACATTTTTATACCCTATGACGCCGATAACTCCGGTCTCTCCCGCCTCTTTCACCGCCTTGAAACTGTCAATCAGATCAAACGCCGTAACTTTCACTTCGACCACCGGAATATCAAACTCGGACTTGATCAGATCGTAGGTACCCCCACGTGAAATCAGAACTTTTGCACCACCCTCAATGGCGAGCCGTGCCGCCTCAACACCTCTCCAAAGATTAAGATCACCCCCAATGATTTCAACGTTGCTGTAGCCGTTTTCCTCTACTACCCGCTGGGCGACCTCGGGCATAGACGCAATCGGCGCAATAACGACAATTTCCTTCATGCTTTAGCTTCCAGGAAAAATGGCATGTCTCTAATTTTCGCGTCAGGCATCACGCTCAATCAAGGCCACGACATCCGCTGAAATACCTTCCTCTCGACCAACAAAACCCAAACCTTCAGCCGTTTTCGCCTTGACGTTGATACACACCTCGGCCAACTGCAAGTCAGCAGCGATGTTGGCCACCATCTGCGCTATATGGGGTGCCATTTTTGGACGCTGTGCATTGATTGTTGAATCCACATTGACGATGCGCCAGCCAGCTTTTACGACCATTTCGCGCGTTGCGCACAGAAGCACACGACTGTCGGCACCACGATAGCGCTCATCGGTGTCTGGAAAATGACGCCCGATATCCCCTAATCCAGAGGCACCCAGCAAGGCATCAATAATGGCATGCAGTAAAACATCGGCATCCGAGTGACCAAGCAGACCCTTTTCATGAGGAATATCAACACCCCCAATGATGAGTTTGCGCCCGGCAATCAGCGAATGTATGTCACCACCTTGTCCGATCCGGATCATGGGTTTCTCCCTTGCAAAATGAGCTCCGCCAGACGCAAATCTGCGGGATACGTAACTTTTAGATTGGTGGCATCAGCACGCACCAGACGTGGCTTGAGGTTGGTTGCTTCGATGGCAGAAGCTTCGTCGGTTACGGCGAAGTTACCAGCCAATGCATTGCGCAAGAGCCCGTAGCGGAACATCTGAGGCGTCTGTGCCTGCCACAGTCCATCGCGGGATTCAGTGGCGTCGACCCGTTGTTCGGTATTGGCACGCTTCAGGGTATCGGCCACTGGAATAGCCAGCAGACCACCCACCGGATCATCACACAACTCGTCACACAGTGCAGCGAGCATTTCTTGCGAAAGACAGGGGCGCGCCGCATCGTGCACCAATACCCAGTCATCATCAGCCAAAACACTTGCAGCCGCGGCAAGGCCGTTGGAAACACTCTCGGCACGCGTTGCGCCACCACAGAAAACAACCTTGAGTTTGTCTCCGAGGCATTTCCAATCATAGGCAGCCCACCACTCGTCCCCTGGTGAAAGCACCACCCAGACGCTATCGATCCGATCACACCGGCACAAAGCAGCGAGCGCATGATGGATTAGTGGACGGCCGGCAAGATCGAGATACTGCTTGGGAATTTCAGACCCGAAGCGTGTACCGCTACCGGCAGCAGGAACAATAGCGTAATGACGTGACATCCGGCAATTCTAGCCGAATCGGAGCCCGTCGCGCCGCTTGCCTTGCCTGCCACCCTCTCATATAGTGGTAGACGAGAGGTTTTCTCATGATCATCTCGTTGTGCCCTGCTGCTATCGCAGGAGACGTCTAGTTTGAATGTGACGGGCCGGATCATACGCCGTTTAGATTCACGGGCGAAAACAAGGAATAACGTTGAAAACAATCACGGAAAAATTAACGCACCTTATTGAAATACTGGACAGGTATCCCGAACTGGCCATTGCGGTCAGTGGTGGTGTGGATAGCATGGTTCTTGCGCATATCGCTCAAGACCGTGCGCGTACAGCGATGACGGCGTTTCATGCGATATCCCCGGCTGTTCCTGTTATTGCGACGACACGCGTGCAAGCACATGCCGAACGCCATGGATGGACATTGGAACTCATCGATGCACATGAACTAGAGGACCCCTCGTATCGCAACAATCCAGTAGACCGCTGCTTCTATTGCAAGTCCCGCCTCTATGACCGCATCAGCGCCGTGACAGGCTTGAGGATTGCATCAGGCACCAATGTCGATGATCTCGGCGACTATCGCCCGGGACTTGAGGCAGCAAAGCTCCACGATGTGTTACATCCGTTTGTTGAAGCCGGCTTTCTCAAGACCGACATCTATGCGATAGCGAAAACACTTGGGCTCGATGATCTAGCCGCTTTGCCGGCTCAACCCTGCCTTGCCAGCCGTATCGAGACCGGCATCAGTGTTGATGCAACCGCATTACGTTTCATCGAGAATGCCGAGAGCATTTTGTCAGGCCTTCTACCGGACGATGGATCGATACGCTGCCGGATCACCGCGCTGGGTGTATATGTTGAGTGCGAGACAATGCCCCTCGGAACGAACCGGGAACTTGTTGAACAACAGATCAGTGCGCTGTGCTCAGTCGAGGGTCGCCAATTTTCAGGTCTTCGTTCTTACCGGCGCGGCGCAGCTTTTCTAAGGCTATCCACATGATCGAGGTGCGCCCTGCTGCTGTCGCCGGGCTGTTCTATCCGGAATCCGCCACTGTTCTGGCACAGGAAGTCACACAGATGCTGTCCGGTGCACTACAGAATCCTGCCCTACGACCGAAGGCCATCATTGTGCCGCATGCCGGCTATGTCTATTCGGGTGCCATCGCCGCAACGATTTACGCTCCACTCTGCGCACTGCGCGGCACCATCCGGCGCATCATACTGCTCGGCCCGACTCACCGTGTTGCGGTCAATGGCCTGGCCTTACCATCAAGCAAGGTTTTTGCCACGCCGCTTGGCAACGTACAGATCGACCAACAAGCGGCAACCCTCATTGCGGACCTGCCTCAGGTCGTCATCAGCGACGCTGCGCACGCGCAAGAACATTCGCTGGAAGTTCAGCTACCCTTCCTGCAAACAGTTTTTGGTGATTTTTCACTTCTGCCGCTGGCCGTTGGCCAGGCTACCCCCGGGCAGATAGCCGAAGTTCTTGAACGACTGTGGGGAGGTAAAGAAACTCTGATTGTCGTCAGCACTGATCTTTCACACTACCTGCCCTACGATGCCGCCCGGAAAATTGATGCACAAACGGCGCAACGTATTCTCGATTTTGACCCGACGATTGACCACCAGCAAGCCTGTGGCGCATCGCCTGTTAATGGCTTGTTACTTGCCGCCCATCAACACGGCTTGAAGGTGAAATTGCTCGACCTGCGCAACTCGGGCGATACCGCTGGAGATCAGCTTCGCGTGGTCGGCTACGGCGCCTTTGCCTTCAGTGAAGCAGATCATCATGCCCATTGACCCGCTCGGTCTGGCCTTGCTGACCCTTGCCCGCAACGCTATCGGCAAGCGGTTTGAGCAGGAAGCCCATGTTGTCCTGCCGCACCCTGCACTTTCTAAACCCGGTGCAACATTCGTCACTCTGACCCAAAACGGGCAACTGCGCGGTTGCATTGGAAGCCTAGAGGCTCACCGGGCTCTGGCCGTTGACGTGACCGAAAATGCCGTTGCGGCGGCCTTTCGAGACACCCGTTTTACGCCACTCTCCAAAGAAGAGCTAAGTCGTACCCGCGTTGAAGTTTCACTGCTCGAGCCTGCGAAAACGCTGGATTTCGTCGACGAAACCGATGCCATCGCCCGTCTTTGCCCCGGCATCGATGGGTTAATACTGATGCACGGCGGGCGGCGTGCCACCTTCCTGCCTCAAGTATGGGAATCGCTGCCTGATCCGCTCAAATTTATGGAACAGCTTAAACTCAAGGCCGGATTACCGGCCGATTTCTGGGACGAAAAAATCGCCCTCGCTCGCTATGGCGTTCAAAAATGGAAAGAAACGTAAAAACACCGGAATCCACCCATCCCGCGCGCTGGTGGCACGCCCTGCCTGAAGAGGAAGGCAAGCCGGCGCGCATCCAGTGCGACCTTTGCCCGCGCGATTGCAAACTCCATGATGGCCAGCGCGGTGCCTGTTTTGTGCGCCAGAACACCGGCGGGCAGATGATACTGACCACCTATGGACGCTCCTCCGGTTTTTGTATCGACCCGATTGAAAAGAAACCGCTCAACCACTTTCACCCCGGTTCTTCCATCCTGTCCTTTGGCACCGCAGGCTGCAACCTGGCTTGCAAGTTCTGTCAGAATTGGGACATCTCAAAATCCAAGGACATGGATCGCCTGATGGACGCCGCCAGTCCGGAGGGCATCGCCGGCGCAGCAGCAGCCTACGGTGCGCAATCGGTTGCCTTTACCTATAACGACCCGGTTGTCTTTGCCGAATATGCCATCGATACCGCGCTGGCCTGTCGGAAACAAAGCATAAAAACCGTGGCTGTTACCGCTGGCTATATCCATCCGGAACCAGCCAAGGAATTCTTTGCCGTGATGGACGCCGCCAACGTTGATCTCAAAGCCTTCAGCCAGGAGTTTTACTTCAAGCTGTGTGGCGGGCACCTGCAACCGGTTCTTGATCTTCTGGCCTACATCCATCACGAAACCGAATGCTGGCTGGAGATCACCACCTTGCTCATTCCCGGCCAGAATGATTCAGCTGTCGAAATCAAGGCGCTTTCGGCCTGGGTTGCACGCGAGTTGGGCTTGGATGTTCCCCTGCACTTTACCGCTTTCCATCCCGACTGGAAGATGGATGATCTGCCACGTACGCCGCTATCCACCCTCACCCACGCACGACACATCGCCATGGAAGCCGGTTTGCGCTATGTCTACACCGGCAATGTTCATGATACTGAAGGCGGCACCACCTTCTGTCCGGCATGCCACGCCGCGCTGATCGAACGCGACTGGCATAACATCCGTCATTACGACCTGCCCCACGATGGTCACTGCCCGCATTGCCAGACTCTGATAGCGGGTCGTTTCGGAAAATTCGGCAAGCCGTTCGGAGCACAGCGTATCCCGGTCAGGCTCGCACGCCGATGATCAACTTTACGCCCGATGGTTTTGGAATACCGGTCTCCGTTCCTTCCGAACACGGACCGCTGCACGCATCGCTGGCGCTGCAACCGGAGTCCCGTGGCATTGTCGTGCTGACTCATGCCACTCGAACACTGGATGAGCGGGATGACGCTTTAGCCGGAGTTTTTCGCCATGTGGGCCTGTCTACACTGAGCGTCGATTTGCTGGCGCTACAGGAAGAACATTTCCCCGATGTGCACAACAATGTCCCCCTACTCGCCAAACGGCTGATTGACTTCCTTGGCCTGATCAAAAACAGGATGTTGCTTGGCGAACTGCCGGAGCAGCCCTTTGGTCTTTGTGGAGCCAACGCCACCTCACCTGTAGTCGTACGCGTTGCCGCCCTGCGCGATCATGACATAGCCGCCATCGTTTGCCGGGGCGGACTGATTGACCTGGCTGGCATGCTTTACCTGCGTTCGCTTGAATCCCCACTACTTCTACTGGTTGAAGCGACCAATGAACAACACATCACGAGCAACCGCCGAGCTTTGCAGGAGATATCCTGCCACAAGGAGCTCAAACTCATCCCGGAGATTGGCATGGACTACGCCACCTCCGTCGGGTTTGAGAACGCCGCCCGCGAATCGGCACAATGGTTCGTCAATCACTTCAACAAGGCAAGCCGGTCTTGAACACCGGCTTCCTTTGAACTGAAATTACTTGGCAACTCCCCCGGGATAGCACAATCCGCCGGTAATCTCGAGAGTCGTGGCATTGATCGCCTCGTTCTCGACGGCATGGCCGATCAGGCGGGCAATTTCATCCGGATCGACCAGACGCCCCAGATGCACGTCGGCCAGAATAGCTTTGAGCGCGGCTTGGTTCATGCCGGCAAGTATCGGTGTAGCCGTATAGCCTGGAGCGATGCCGATGCAACGGACATTACGAATGCCGCGCATGAGAAATTCCCCGACCACTATCTTGGGCAACAAGGCATCAGCCACTTTGGCCGAAGAGTAATTAAGCTGGCCAACCTGGCCAACTTTGTTCACTGACGAGATCACCACCAGAAGACCCGTCCAGCCGCCATTGACCATGGCCTCGGCGCCATCGCGAATTGTCAGGAAGGTACCCGTCAGATTGGTGTCGATAACCGGTTGCCATTTATCGAGCCCCATCTTGCAGTTAACCTTGCCCGTTTCCTTGTCAAGCGACAGCATGGTGCCATCCCGGATGATGCCGGCGCACGAAACGACGATGTTGATCTTGCCGAAGGCGTCCAGAGCAGCCTTGTAAAACTTGGCGGTATCCCCTTCGCTGGTCACACTGGCCTGGACACCGATAACTTCGCCACCCATCTCCTTGAGTTCCAGAACGACACGGTCGATACTCTTTTGCGCCATATCGACAATCACCACCTTGGCACCGTTGCGCACAAAAAACTTTGCCACAGCTTCGCCAATCCCGTTTCCGCCACCGGTGATGACGGCAACACTTCCCTTGATTTCCATAATACGTATCCTTTATGAATCGCCTCAACCAGAGCCTGTTAAGGCCTTGTAATTTGCGTTGATTATTTCGGAAATGAAGAACTTTCTTTGTCCCAGTAGATGAAGTTCGGATGAGTAATGTCCGGGCCGATAATTTTCAGATCACCAATCAAGTTCGGGTGCGTTAAATCTAGGCCAATAACCTTGATGCCCACGGGAAAAATGGAGCGAATCAACACACGCAGCTTCCCCTCGATCTCTTTTTCCGGAACGCCTTCAAAGAGACCCGCACCAGCATAGGCAGATTTTCCATCCGCCTTTGTGTAAGAGATATCCCAACGCTTATGGACATTCTCAGCCACAAAATCAATGTCGTTGTAAGAAAAGCTTTTCATCATTCTTCCTCAAAAATAGCCGGTTTATTTCGGCGCCTTAAGGACGGTGATGCAGTTCGTCACTGCCGAGCCACCGACGTTGAAGATCACGCCAACATCCGCTTTTTTGGCTTTGACTCCAATCGCTTCACCGATCAATTGCTTGTACGCAAGAACATGCATCGATACGCCGGTTGCACCTACAGGATGGCCCTTTGATTTGAGTCCGCCCGAAAGGTTGATGGCGACCTTGTCGTCGCGGGTGAAACGCCCATCAAGGTAGTCATAGCCAGCTCGCCCGTCTTTTGACAAACCCAGCGCCTCGGTTGAAAGGATCATGTTGATGGTGAAGCAATCATGGACTTCAGCGAAGTCAATATCGGCAGCCGTAATACCGGCTTCCTTGAAAGCCTTGGCAGCGGCATCTTTGCCAGCCATTAGTTCATGCATGTTCGGGCGAACATTTTCAGGAAGGCGTTCAACCGAGTGTCCAATTCCAGCAATCTCAACCGCATGCTTCTTGTTGCTGACATATCTAGTTTGGGTTATCACCACTGCAGCAGCCCCATCGGTAACCAGAGAGCAGTCATGCAATCTGAGCGGTGGCGCAATCATCATGTTCTTGCACTTACCCTTGGCATCGAGCTCATTAAGCTTGATGATTTCTTCAACGGATATTGGGCCGTTTCTCATATGTGCTAGTGGATTTTCGGCGCCATTTTTGTAACACAGGGCACCGGTCGTCCATAACATTCTTTCGAGTACTTCATTAGATAGGCCGTACTGCTTTTGATAACCCTTGGCGTAAGCCGCAAACAGCATCGGGAAGGACCAGCCCTTTGAGCCTTCACTCGGCCAATGAGACGAACAGGCCAGCACATGTGTCATCTGTGGCGTCGACAGCAGATTCATTTTCTCAACACCGATAACTAGTACATTTCGGTAACGGTTCGCTTCGATGGGATAGATCGCATCGTATAGCGCAACGGATCCGGAAGCACAGGCACACTCACAACGTGTCATGGGTTTGAAGCGTAGCGCAGGGTCAATTTCGGCCGCTATGGGCGCGACATGCTCCTGATTGATGAACGATCCTGGAGAACAGGAACCCACGTACACGGCATCAATATCTTTGGGATCGAGCCCGGAATCTATGATCGCACCTCGTCCTGCTTCGATCAGCAGATCGTAGTAACTCCTGGTATCAGTGATCAACCCGGTAAGCTTGTCCTTCTTAACGAACGCACCGAATTCAGTGTTATAGGCGCCGATGATGCTTGCGTTGGACATTTTAATACCTCACTTGAGCGTTGATTGTTGAATTCGATATACAGAATTTAACGATTGATGGCGTCTTGAGCTTGGCTAACCCAGTACGACATCGCCCATGCTCATGGGTTCGCCCCGGAAGATACATAAACCCATAATCTTTATGCTCAATGATAAGACCAAAGTAACAATCACTTCAGAATAAGCTCGACGTTCCAAGCCGTAAGCCAATCCGAGTGGAGTTATGCAGCCATAGCCTACCCTTTCAGACTAAAACATTTACAACCTGCCTTGACAGTCACTGCCTAGGCAGGTATATTTCCTGCCTAGGCAGCAATCTAATAGGCAAATAAATGACAGAAATCACCGAGTTTTATAAGGCGGAAACATACCGCGTCGAAAGCAGCGTCGGCTATCTCGTCAATAGGCTGGCGCAAACGGTTACCCGCGAAGTCGACCGACGCATGCTCGACCTCGGGCTGACCGACGCCCAATGGAAACCACTGCTGTTGCTTCACCAGGGAGGCTGCTCGACAGCAGCTGACCTGTCACGTAGCGCCTGTCACGACACCGGTGCCGTGACGCGCCTGATCGATCGTCTGGAAGCCAAGGGGTTGGTGAAACGACTGCGTTCGGCCGAGGATCGGCGAGTTGTCAATCTAGAGCTGACCGATGAAGGAGAATTACTCGCCGCCGAAGTCCCCAAGATTATCGTCAAATTGGTCAACGAGGTGCTGACTGGGTTTTCACAGGACGAATTCTCGCTGTTCAAGAATCTGCTGAACCGGGCGCTGATTAACGCCCGTGCGTTCAACGACGAGGGCCCCGCATGATGAAACGCTTCTACCGAATTCTGTTGCTGGCGACGGGATGCTCAATTCTGATCGGCTGCGCTAGCTTTTCGGGGATCACGCCGCAAGCCAAATTGATCGACATCGCAGCGCTCAAGGATAGCGCGCCAAATCAGGCCTTTGCCGGTTGGCCACGCGAGGACTGGTGGCGTGAACTGGCAGACCCGGTGCTCGACGAACTAATCGCTCAGGCGCTTAAAGACAGCCCCAATCTGCAGGCAGCGAGCGCCCGTCTCGACCGTGCCCGGGCGCTCGCCAACCAGGCCGAGAGCGCCCAGTGGCCACACGTCGATGGCTACACATCAAACAGTCGCGAACGCTTCAGCGAACGCGGCCTGATCCCGCCGCCGTACGCCGGAACGACGCAGAACGTCAACGAAATCCAAATCGACGGCCGCTGGGAACTCGATTTCTTCGGCAAGAACAGCGCCAGCCTCAAAGCCGCGCTCGGCGAGATGCGCGCCAGTGAAGCCGAATATCAGGCAGCGCATATGTTATTGAGCAATACAGTCGCCCGCAGCTACTTCAACCTGGCCCGCCTACTTGCCCAGCATCAGTTGCAGGAACAGCGTAGCCGGCAGCGAAGCGAATTAGCGGCGCTGACCGAGAGGCGCCTCAAGGCTGGAATCGATACCGCCGTCGAACTCGAGAGCGCGCTGGGCGTACTTTCGGAAAATGCACGTGACATTGCCAACCTCGACGAGCACATCGACCTCGTTCGCCACGAACTGGCCGCGTTGATCGGCCAAGGACCGAACGCAACCCAAGCCCTCTCACCGAGACTACCCGCAGTCGCCCCGTTGGCTCTGCCGTCGATGCTGCCGGCCAATCTTCTCGGCCATCGCGCCGATGTCGTCGCTGCCCGCTGGCGCGTTGAGTCGGCAGTGAGCGGGCTGGACTCGACGCGTGCCCTGTTCTATCCAAACATCAACCTGCGTGCCTTTAGCGGTCTCTCGGCGATCGGTTACGATCAATGGCTCGACGCCGGCAGCCGACATCTCGGCCTGGGCCTGGCGATCAGCTTGCCGCTATTCGACGCCGGACGATTGCGCAATCTCTACCGCACTTCAGCCGCCGCCGTAGACAGCTCGGTAGCGAGTTACAACGGCGTACTACTCGATGCGCTGCGCGACGTCGCCGACCAGTTGTCGACACTGAGCGCACTGCAAACCCAACTGACTCGCCAACAGGCGGCGCTGGACAGCGCTGGACGCAGTTACGACATGGCGCTGCAGCGCTACCAGGCTGGCATCAGCGACCGCCTGAGCGTGCTGTCAGTCGAGACCAACCTGATCACCCAGCGGCGTAGCGCCGTCGATCTCCAGGCGCGCTGG
>JBBRDR010000053.1:0-18526 GCA_038203745.1 Burkholderiales bacterium
TATAGATGTGTGAGCAATTAAATTCGATTATTTTATTTTAGGCGTTCGAATAGTTATCAGCGCGCTAATTAACCCGCACTCTTTATGTGGTTGAAGCCTTTTGTAATTAATAACATTCGATTCAGTTCGTGTCAAATGCTATGGAAAAAATCAGCATTAATCATAGAATTGGCTAACGTCGGAAGATGCCCTGAATTACGCCGCCCAGTCTAGGATTCCCAGTTGGGGCGATGCGTACTGACGACTGTCTGAGAGACGTCCTCTCTACTGTTTCTCCATGCCGAGGAGGTGCACTGCAGTTGATTTGATGCGTGCGTGGCCCATTCCGGTTTCCAAGGTGCTTTCGGATTAACCGGGCAGAGTGTACGGGCATGGTTGCCTCCTTTGCCTAAGAACTGGATGTCAGTATAGTCCAAGTGATTTTTTGACATTTACAGAAATACTTCCCGATGCGTCTTTCCATTCTCGCTTTCGCTTGTGGCATTGCGCTTCTGCAAATGCAGAGTGAGTTGCCAAGCTCGGACGTTACCTCTGGTTTGTTCGGGCTGGCGTTGGCAGGCGGTTTTCTTTCTGCAAGACGAACGTATTGGCCGTTTCGCGTGCTTTTACTCATGGGCTGTGCTTTGCTCGGTTTTGCCTGGGCGGGGTGGATGGCACAACAACGGCTGGTCGAACAACTGCCTGTGGCGTGGGAAGCGCGAGATATCGAGTTGACGGGTGTTGTTGCTTCGCTGCCGCAGCGCTTTGAGCGCGGTGAGCGGTTTGAATTCGATGTCGATTCGGTGCGAACCAAGGGCGCGGTTGTTCCCGGGCGGATCATGTTGTCGTGGTACCACAGTTGGGATGACCTGGCCGATGCGGAGATGGCGGGAGAGGCAAACGAAGCACGGGCTGTTCATCCGGGCGAGCGGTGGCGTTTCACGGTTAAATTGAAACGGCCGCACGGCAACGCCAATCCCCATGGTTTTGATTACGAAGTCTGGTTGCTGGAGCGCAACATTCGGGCTACCGGTACGATTCGCCAACGCGCCGGATTCGAACGGCTGGACACTTTCGTACTGCGCCCCGGCTATGCGGTAGAACGCCTGCGTGACCTGATTCGCACTCGCTTTGTTGCGGCGCTTCCCGGTGCACCTTACCTTGGTGTACTGATGGCCTTGACGGTCGGCGATCAACGTTCAATACCCAGCCCGCAATGGCAGGTCTTCAACCGCACCGGCGTTACGCATCTGGTTTCGATTTCAGGCTTGCATGTGACGATGGTTGCGGCGCTTTTTGCGGCGCTCATCAATGGGTTATGGCGCCGCAGTGAGTGGTTGATGCTGCATTTGCCGGCCCAAAAGGCAGCGCTGCTGGCCGGGTGGCTGGCGGCTTTTTCATACGCTTTGCTGGCAGGTTTTGAAGTGCCGGCGCAACGCACCCTTTACATGCTGAGCGTCGTTGCGCTGGCACTGTGGTCGGGGCGAAATTTTGGCGTTATTCGCACTCTGTTGCTGGCCGCACTGGTGGTTCTGGTGCTTGATCCGTGGGCGGTTCTGGCCACGGGCTTCTGGCTCTCGTTTGGTGCGGTTTCTTTGCTGTTCTACGTAGGAACTTCGCGCGTTCTGGAGGTCCGGGGCTGGCGATCAACGCTTACCCAGTGGGGTGTAACACAGTGGGCCGTAACCGTCGGCAGCTTGCCACTTCTCCTGCTTTTCTTCCAGCAATTTTCACTGGTTTCGCCGTTGGCCAATGCGGTTGCGATCCCGTTTGTGAGTTTCATCATTACGCCGCTGGCGCTGATATTCGCTATGTTGCCGTGGACGCCCCTGCTGTATTTCGATCATTGGCTGTTGGCGCAGTTGATGCTGTTGCTCGAATGGCTGGCGAACTGGCCGGTGTGGCAACAGGCCGCGCCGCCGTTGTGGAGTTCTTTGATTGCACTGCTTGGCGTTGTCTGGCTGCTTCTGCCGCGCGGCTTTCCAGCGCGCTGGTTGGGGTTATGCCTGCTCCTCCCGGCGTTTTTCTGGCCGCCGCCACGGCCGGACAGTGGCGAAGCGTGGGTCGACGTGCTTGATGTCGGGCAGGGGATGGCTGTGCTTGTGCGCACCGCGAATCACACTCTGCTCTACGATACTGGGCCGCTCTACAGCGCGGATTCGAATGCCGGATTGCGTGTGGTCGTACCGTATCTTCGGGCAACCGGAGTTGCCCGACTCGATGCGCTGGTGGTTTCGCATCGCGACAAAGATCACGCCGGGGGCGTTTCAGCCGTACAAGCCTATCTGCCGATACAGCGCCTGCTGTCGTCAATTCCAGAACTGGGCGGAGAGCTTTGTGCCGCAGGCCAGAAATGGACGTGGGACGGGGTGCGTTTTACCGTGTTGCACCCGGACCGGGGCGATTACGACGTGAAACAAAAGAAGTCGAACAACATGAGTTGCGTGCTGCGCGTCGAGAATTCAACGAGCAGTATTTTGCTCACGGCGGATATCGAAGCGCTCGATGAGCAGGCTTTGATTGCCCGCTCTCCCGGGTTATTGCGTAGCAGTGTGTTGCTCGTCCCGCATCATGGCGGAAAGGGCTCATCAACGCCGGAATTCATTGCTGCTGTTAGCCCCCGCGATGTCGTATTCTCGGCGGGTTATCGCAACAGCTTTGGCCATCCACGACCTGAGGTGCTCGAACGATACGCTTCAAGTCGGCAGTGGCGTACTGATCAGGATGGCGCCATGCGTATTGCTTTGGGTGCTTCCGCCGAAGCCTTGTCATGGCGCGCCGAACGACGGCGCTACTGGCATTTGCAGTAGACTGATGGCCAAAGGGGGTTCGATGAGTGTTTCAAGAAACAAGGGATTTGTAGAACGCAGCGTGCAATCTTCTTCGCCGTCGGGGCTGCATCGCATGGCCTACACCGAGTGGGGTGAGTGCGAGAATCCAAAGGTGCTTATCTGTGTACATGGCCTGGCACGTAATGGCCGTGATTTCGACGATCTGGCACGGGGCATGGCGGCCGATTGCCGGGTGATCTGTCCCGATGTCGTCGGGCGCGGGCGCAGCGACTGGTTGCGTGACCCGTTGTGCTATGGCATTCCGCAGTACGTCGCTGACATGATGGTGCTGATTGCCCGGCTCGATGTGGGGACAGTGCACTGGCTGGGCACCTCGATGGGCGGGGTGATCGGAATGGCCTTGGCCAGCCTCGAAGGTTCACCGATTACGCGGCTGCTGCTGAATGACGTCGGGCCGGTTATTTCTCCAGAGTCGATCAAACGTATCGGCGATTATATCGGGCGCGCGCCTAAATTCGCCAGTTATGAGGATGCCGAGAAATACATCCGGCTGGTCAGTGCGCCCTTCGGTGCATTGACCGATGCGCAGTGGCGACATCTGACCGAAAGCAGTTTGCGGCCAACGGCTGATGGACAACTGGAGATGTGCTACGACCCCGGTATCGCCGAGTCTTTCCGTCGGGCAACGGCAACAGGCGAAATTGACCTGTGGCCGATTTACGACCGAATTCGCTGCCCGGCATTGGTGTTGCGCGGAGCCGAGTCTGACTTGCTCACGCCTGAGACTGTGCAGACCATGGCCGCACGCGGGCCGCATCCGGAAGTCATCGAGGTGCCGGGAGTCGGGCATGCGCCGATGTTTATGGATGCCGCGCAGATTGCTATCGCACGTAACTTTTTTCTGGCCGAGTGATGAAAAATTCAGAGAGCACGTTTATTCACTGGCTTGAGGCCGATCAGCGACGTTCCGCCCTGTGGCGTTCAGAAGCGGGCGTGAATCCGCCCCGCCGGGTGCAGGTGGTTGATGACACATTGACCGCTGATGCGGCTTATCGTCTGGCTTGTGAGGGCACGGCACTGCTGTGGCGCGGTGATTTCCAGAATGCGCGACAGTTGTTACAAGCCATGGCGCGGCGGCTCGACGCCAAACAGTCCAAGGTGCGTAAATCACCGGTGCCAGTGCCTTCCGAAGCCTTTCATCTGCATCGCATGGCACAGGCACAGCGCGCCCGTACGCTCGGCATGCTGCTGATTCCCTTCAATGCCGGGCATCTCATTCCCCTGCGTCGGGCACCGGATGTTCAAGCCGCTTGTGCTGAAGCCTATGGTGTTTCCGGTGAGCCTTATGTGGCTTCGCTACGTGAGTTGCTCGGTTTGGTTGGCGCACATGAGTGGCGCAAAAAAGGCGTCGAAATTCCGGTGCTGGAAGGCCGTATCCACCCGCACTATGGCGTGTTCTCACCCGTACGCGGCGAGTATGTCGCGCTGGTGGCGGGCGCTTTTCTGCCTGCCGTTTTGTCGGGCAACAGTCTGGCCTTTGATATTGGTACGGGAACCGGCGTGCTCGCAGCTGTGCTGGCACATCGCGGGGTGATGCGCGTAGTGGCCACCGATCAGGATGAGCGAGCACTGGCTTGTGCCAGGGAGAATGTCGACCGCCTTGGTTTGAACGTGCAGGTCGAAGTGGTTAAGGCCGATCTCTTCCCGCCCGGACGGGCCCCGCTGATTGTCTGTAACCCGCCCTGGGTGCCGGCGCGGCCAAGTTCGCCGCTCGAACATGCAGTGTATGATCCGGATAGCCGCATGCTGCGTGGATTCCTCGGCGGCCTGGCCGGGCATCTGGAAACGGGTGGCGAGGGCTGGCTGATCCTTTCCGATCTGGCCGAACATCTGGATTTACGTTCGCGCGCTGACTTGCTCTCGCTCATCGAATCAGCCGGCTTGCACGTGTTGGGTCGGCAGGATGTGCGTCCGACCCATCCGCGTGCTTCAGATACGACAGATCCGCTTTACCTGGCGCGGGCCGCCGAAGTGACTTCGCTTTGGCGGCTGGGAATCAAGGTATAACAAGGTATAACAAGGTATAACAAGGCGTAACACGGAGTAAGCATGGATTCATGGAAGAACCATTGGGGCGTCAGTCAGTGGGCGGCCCATTTTGAGAATCAGGCGCTGCCCGTCCTGGGCCGATCCAAAGTCTTGATGGCAGAACTTGATTCGGCCGAAGGCGAGATGCTTGCGCCCAGGGATCTGTCTGACATCGTCCTGCAAGACCCGCTGCTTTGCCTGCGCCTGTTACGCGAGGCCGAGCGGCGCAAGTCGCACCGTCTCGACCACGAAACCACCACGGCGCTGGCGGCCATCATGCAACTGGGTGTTGATGAATTCCGCAAGCTGCTGCTCTCCAGTCCGGAAGTGGACGAAGAAAATGCCGGGCTGCTAAAAGTAGAGGCGCGCGCCCGGGCCGCCTCGAAAATCGCCCAAGTCTGGGCGGCTGACCGGAAGGATCTCAATCCGGAAGAAGTTGCCGTTTCCGCGCTGCTGGCCGGCACGGGTGACTTGCTGCTCTGGGTCTATGCGCCGGAAATTCCGCAGAAAGCTGAACATGAATTGCATTCCGGGCGCGCTCAACGCAGTGCGCAGGCGCAAATGCAAGCCTGTGGTTTTACCTTCAAGCAACTGACCTTGCAATGCGCGGAACGCTGGAAACTACCGGCACTGATGATTCAGCTTCTGCGGGGTTCCGAGTCGATGCGCGCCCAATTGACCCGCACCTGCTCGAATGCCGCACGCCATGTTCTGGATGACTCCGAAACCTCGACGCTGGCTCTCGCCAATGATGTTGTAGACGCCACCAAGCTGATTCCGGGGGCAAGCCTCGAATGGTTGGTCGAGGGGCTCGTCATGCTTCCTGAAGAACGCCGGGCGGAACTGCTGATTGCCGTACACGAACAGATAGGCAACTCCTGTCAGTAATAATCGTCAGACGCTGGAGACCGCCGTATTATCAGGCTCTTGGACAACAGACATGAAATCGCTGAAAGAACTCTACCGGATCGGCCTCGGCCCCTCAAGCAGCCACACCATGGGGCCGCGCTTTGCCGCGCTGGCGTTCAAGGAATCTCTGCCCGCATCCCTTGCGCGAATCGCAAGTATTCGCGTTACGCTCTACGGCAGCCTTGCCGCCACGGGTCGCGGGCATCTCACGGATGTCGCCGTCAGTGAACCCTTTTTGCCCATTCCCGTGGATATTGTCTGGGCGCCGGAACGCGTATTGTCGCGCCACCCAAACGGCATACAATTCGAAGCATTGGATGAAACCGGTAGCGTGGTTGCTTCCCGTATCATGTATTCCGTGGGCGGTGGTGCCTTGCTGGATGAGAACGGCCAACCGGATGGTGGCGACAACGTCTATCCCTTCACGTGCATGCAGGAGATACTAGAGCAGACCGAACGTGAAGGCCTGTTGATCTGGGAACTGGCCAGTGTGCACGAAGGGCGGGCGCTGTGGCCGTATTTACGCGAGGTCTGGGCGACCATGCAGCATGCGATTGAACGTGGTTTCAACGCCGAGGGGAAACTGCCCGGCACGCTCAATGTGCCGCGCAAAGCCTCCGCTTACCATGCGCGCGCGCAGAGCATGAGCGGTTATTTTGGTCAAACCGCTTTGCTCTTTGCCTACGCTCTGGCCGTGTCGGAAGAAAATGCAGCAGGTGGTGAGGTTGTTACCGCACCAACCTGCGGTGCCTGCGGCGTGTTGCCGGCGGTTCTATTCTTTCTGCAGCAACAGTCGAAGCTTTCCGACGACAAGATCACCCGTGCGCTGGCTACGGCCGGAATGATTGGCAACCTGGTCAAACGCAACGCTTCGATTTCAGGCGCCGAAGTTGGTTGCCAGGGCGAAGTGGGGACGGCGTGCGCCATGGCGGCTGGTGCTGCTGCACAACTGCTGGGCGGCTCGGTGCGCCAGATCGAATATGCGGCGGAGATGGGGCTGGAACACCACCTCGGGCTGACTTGCGATCCAATCGGTGGCTATGTGCAGATTCCCTGCATCGAACGCAATGCCATTGCCGCCGTGCGTGCCGTGGATTGCGCGGCCTATGCGCTGCTCTCTGACGGCCAGCACATCGTTTCGTTTGACGAAGTGGTACGTACTATGTGGGAAACCGGCTGCGACATGAAGTCGAGTTACCGGGAAACAGCCGAGGGCGGGTTGGCGAAAATCCACATGCTGCGCAAGAAAGGTGAAAAAAGTTTTCCGGGGATGGGGAGCTGAGTTTGAAACTCAATGCACCGTTGGTGGCGTTTCCGGCGTATTTTTGAACAACTCGTCGATGGCGGCTTTGTCGAACCGGTATTCGTGATTAGCCAAGTCGTCGCGGATGATGACCACGCCTTTTTCCTTGAGCGCCGCATAGACTTCTTCGCGTCCGAGCGTGCGCAACATGTTGCGTACCTTTTCCCAGTCTTTGGGGAAATTACTGGTCACCGGCAGAGCAGGAAAGACGCGTACGGTTTCTTCATGAAACAGGCGCGTGAGCAGAGTTTCAGCGGGAAAATTAAGTAGCTCTTCCGGCTTGACTGTGCAGGCCAGTGCTTCGATGCGCGTCCAGCCATCGTCGTCGCGCTGATCGGCCGTCGGCATTTTTTGCAGGAAGAGGCCGGCCGCGCCGGTCGGTGTTGCGGCGACAAAGAAACGCGAAGCGAGTTGCTCGGATTGCGTGAGGTAATGCTCGAAAATCTCGGCGATGTTTTTGCCGACAATCGGGACGATACTCTGGTAAGGCTCGCGCATGCTAGGCATGTCGAGCGAGAGCAGGAGCTGGCCTGATCCCATCAGATCGACCAGTGAGGCCGCTTCGATGCCTTCGCCGTGTTGCGCCATGCAGCGGATGTTGAGTGCTTCGTTGCAGTCGATCACCAACAATGACACCGGTCCGTCGCCACGCAACTGGATGGTCAGTCGCCCCGGCTGTTTGAGATTGTCGGCCAGGAGCAGGGTGGTGGCGCTTATCTGCCCAAGCAGTTCAATCACTGGCGCGGGGTAGTCGCGATTGACTAGCAGTTGTTGCCATACGGTGTCGAGGCGAACGACGGCACCGCGAATGTCGAGGTCATCAAACAGGAAACGTTGTACGGTGTCTGCCATCATTTGAATGAATTGAATTGTGCGGTGTAGTGTTCAGGGTCGAAGCCGATGAGTAGCGCGCTGCCGGTATCGAGTACCGGGCGTTTGATCAGGGTCGGATAATCTACCATCAGTTCCAGCGCTTTGACTTCATCAACGTCGGCGCGTTCTTCGTCGCTCAGCCGTTTCCACATCATGCCGCGCGTATTGAGCAGCACCTGCCAGCTGGAACGCTGGTTCCAGTCGGGCAGGCTGGCTGCGCAAACACCGGCCTTCTTGTAATCGATGAATTCGTAGGCGACGCCATGCGCTTCCAGCCAGTCAAAGGCTTTCTTCATGGTGTCGCAGTTTTTGATGCCATAAAGCTTGAGCATGATCGCTTTCCGTATTTTAGCGCTTGAGCTTGGCGAAGGCTGAAGCCATCGCGCCGGCCGGTTCAGCCTGCCGCGACTGCTGTTGCTTCGCTTTGTTCGACATCGGCACGCCGCCCATTTTTGGGGTAGCAGGCGCGTCGTCGGTCAAGCGCATGGTGAGGGCAATGCGTTTGCGCGGCAAGTCGACTTCGACCACCTTGACTCTGACGACATCGCCGGCCTTGACCACTTCGCGCGGGTCTTTGACGAACTTGTTGGACAGCACCGAGATGTGCACCAAGCCGTCTTGATGCACGCCGATGTCGACGAAGGCACCGAAGTTGGCGACGTTGGTGACCACGCCTTCGAGGATCATCCCCGGTTGCAGGTCCTTCATGTCCTCGACGCCGTCCTTGAATACTGCCGCCTTGAATTCGGGGCGCGGGTCGCGACCGGGTTTTTCCAATTCCTTGAGAACATCTTGCACGGTCGGCAGACCGAATTTGTCGTCGATGTATTTGGTCGCTTGCAGGGATTTGACCAGCCGTGAGTCGCCGATCACCTCCTTGATGCCCTTCTGGATGTCGGCCAGGATGCGCTCAACCAGCGGGTAGGCTTCCGGGTGCACCGACGAGGCGTCGAGCGGGTTGTCGCTGCCGTTGATGCGCAGGAAACCGGCGGCCTGCTCAAAAGTTTTTTCACCCATGCGCGGCACGGCGAGCAGCGCCTTGCGGTTGGCAAAAGCCCCGTTCTTGTCGCGATAACTGACGATGTTGGCGGCGAGCGTGCTATTGAGGCCGGAAACGCGCGTCAGTAGCGGTGCCGAAGCGGTGTTGACGTCGACGCCGACGGCATTCACGCAGTCTTCGACGACACCGTCGAGCGCCTTGGCTAGTCTGGTCTGGCTGACGTCGTGCTGGTACTGGCCGACGCCGATTGACTTGGGATCAATCTTGACCAGTTCGGCCAGCGGGTCTTGCAGGCGACGGGCGATGGACACCGCGCCGCGCAGGCTGACGTCGAGTTCGGGGAATTCACGCGAGGCGTATTCGGACGCCGAATAGACCGAGGCGCCGGCTTCGGAGACAACGATCTTGGTCATGTGCAGATCGGGCACCATCTTGATCAGGTCGGCGGCCAGCTTGTCGGTTTCGCGTGAGGCCGTGCCGTTGCCAATGCTGATCAGGTCGACGCTGTGTTTCTTCGCCAGCACGGCCAGGGTATGCAGCGATCCGTCCCAGTCGCGGCGTGGTTCGTGCGGGTAGATGGTGGCGGCGTCCAGCAGCTTACCGGTGGCATCGACGACGGCGACCTTGCAGCCGGTACGGATGCCCGGGTCGAGGCCCATGGTGGCCCGCTGGCCGGCCGGCGCGGCCAGCAGCAGATCGTGCAGGTTGGAGCCGAAGACGCGGATCGCTTCTTCCTCGGCGCGTTCGCGCAGGGCGTTCATCAGGTCCAGTTCAAGGTGCATGAAGACCTTGATGCGCCAGGTCCAGCGCACGGTGTCGAACAGCCACTTGTCGGCCGGCCGGCCCAGATCGGTAATATTGAAGCGCTTGGCGATACGCCCTTCGCAGGGGTTGTGGCCGATCGGCTTGTTGGCTTCGTCGAGTTCTGTATCGAGCACCAGCGTGATTTGCAGCATGCCTTCGTTGCGTCCGCGCAGCAGCGCCAGTGCGCGGTGCGAGGGAATGGCGGTGATCGGCTCGGAGTAGTCGTAGTAGTCGCGGAACTTAACGCCGTCAGCTTCCTTGCCTTCGACGACGGTCGATTTGACGACGCCGTGTTCTTCCAGATAGGCGCGCAAGCCACCGAGCAGGGTGGCGTCTTCAGAAAATTGCTCCATGAGAATCTGGCGCGCGCCGTCGAGTACGGCCTTGATGTCGGCGAATCCCGCGTCGGCGTTGATGAATTTCGCGGCTTCGTCTTCGGGTTTCAGCGTCGGGTCGGCGAGCAGGGTTTCAGCAAGTGGCGCGATGCCGGCTTCGCGGGCGATCTGCGCCTTGGTGCGGCGTTTCGGCTTGTAGGGCAGATAAAGATCTTCAAGGCTCTGCTTGGTCTCGGCGTCGTTGATCTGGGCGGCGAGCTCAGGGGTCAGCTTGCCCTGTTCGTCGATCGAGGCGAGGATCGCCGACCGGCGATCTTCAAGTTCGCGCAGGTAGGTCAGGCGTTCGTCGAGCAGGCGTAGTTGAATGTCGTCCAACCCGCCGGTGACTTCCTTGCGGTAGCGGGCGATGAAAGGAACGGTTGATCCTTCATCGAGCAGCGCAACGGCGGCGATGACCTGTTCGCGGCGGGCGCCGATTTCTTCAGCGATTTTCAGGGTTATGCGTTGTTCAACGAGTGAAGCCATCAGGGGTTTGTTTCTCGAAAAAAGGGCGAACTATGCGCAATCGCGGGGGAAAATTCAAGTCACTGGAAAAGAACCTGTACGGATAGTATGACCATATCGTGTTGCAGGTATGATTCGATTCGGGTTAAATGAGCCTGTTGCCGATCCGGCTTGTCCGCCTGTTTATGGAGAACTCATGAAAATTGATATTGAACGCCTCGGCTTGAAAAATGTACCTGTAGATCCGGAAACGCTTTTTTCATTTCAGGAAGGCATTGCCGGTTTTGAAGAGTGCAAACTTTTCAAAATTTTTCATGAGGAAGGCAAAGCCACCGTGTTTTGGCTGCAGTCTGTGGATGACGCCGCGGTCATGTTCCCGATTGTCGCGCCCGAAGCACTTGATATCGAATACCAGATCGAACTCTCCGATGCTGATTGTGCTTTGATCGGGATGCAAGGCGTTGAAGACGTTGTCGTCGTGGTGATCGTTTATCGTGATGACGCCGAAGGGGGAAAGATCGCGGCCAATACGCGCTCGCCGGTGATCCTGAACCTGAAGAGCCGCAAGGGAATGCAGAAGGTATTGCAGGATGTCCATCCTACCCTGCTTTATCGCGCACGTTAAAAACTATTCATCAGGCAATCACGTCAAGCTGCTGGAGCGGGTTTTAATACGATGATGCGGCGCGTGCCGCCTGGTCATAGCGTCCTGAGAGGGTGCGCAGCAACTGGGCGACTTCACCAAAGTGGTGGTTTTCATCGGCCTCACCGGAGAACCCCCGAAGCAGGCAGGATTCTCGTACCTCGCGGTATCGCCCGCAAAGCGCGGCACCATCCTCTGTGGCTTTGAGGAAAACTTCCTTGCCCCGCTTGGTGCTGCAGACGAGCTTCATTCCGACAAGTTTTTTTACCGAATAAGACACAACATGGGTGTCTTCAATGTTAAGCACAAAACAGATGTCGGCCAGCCGTTTTTCCGAACCGCGGTGATTGATATGATGCATGACTAATGCATCAACCGGGGTCATGTCTTTAGCTCCGGCGGCGTTCATGCAGCGGATCATCCAGCGATTGAATGCATGTGTGGCAATGATCAGGCCGAATTCAATTTCCGAAAGTTCAGGTGACTTTGCTGAGACCAAATGCGCTGAGGAAACGATTCTCTGCCGCTTGAAGGCCGCCTCTTGTTTAATTTTTATACTGGATTTCATTGTTTCTGATTCCCGAATTGGTGCTTGGCAGACAAATCGTGTCGTGGTGAGTCATGCGTCGGTTTTCGGCTGGATTTCATGGCAGCTTGGTGCCTGAATTGGTGCGTAACGGTTAGAGCCTGTCAATAAGAGCTCTGCACCGGTTTCCCCTTGTGTTTTCCTGTTTTCGTGATTCCCAAGTTGGTGCAAAATGGTTCGGATCATATGCGAAATTATCATTGACATTATATTGATGTTTTATTAGCGTTGTGGCCTCGATTGTGTATGCGTAGTCTCTGTGTTGATTTTTTTCTTTGCCGTGCAGTGCTGAATTTTCGATTCAAATGATTGGTGCAAGACCTTGCTCCCGGCGGCTTATGGCCTGACCGGATTCCTGATGGTTTCGGTTTTTGGAGAACGCTATGTTGAAGACGCTTGTCGCCGTTGGTTCTGCCTCGGCAATGTTGTTTGTCGGTTCTGTGGTTCAGGCTCAAACAAAATGGGATATGCCGACCGCTTATCCAGCCAGCAATTTCCACACGGAAAACGTTCGCCAGTTTGCTGATGATGTGGACAAGGCAACCAGCGGAAAGCTTAAGATTACGGTGCACGACAGCGGTTCGCTGTTCAAGGCCACTGAAATCAAACGCGCCGTGCAGGGTGGTCAGGCCGATATCGGTGAGATCATCATTTCCAACTTCTCGAACGAAGATCCGATGTTTGGACTCGATGCCATCCCCTTCCTGGCCACCGGGTATCCCGAGGCAAAGAAGCTGTGGAAAGTTTCCAAGGCCGCGACTGAAGCACGCCTCGCCAAGCAGGGGATCAAGGTGCTGTACACCGTGGCGTGGCCGCCGCAAGGGATATTTAGTGCTAAACCGATTAATTCAGCAGCGGATCTGAAGGGTGCCAAGTGGAGAGCTTACAACCCGAATACCAGCCGTATTGCTCAACTGGTGGGTGCCCAGCCCGTTACCATCCAGGCGGCTGAACTGACCCAGGCGCTGGCAACCGGTACAGTGACAGCCTTCATGACTTCCGGTGCGACCGGCTATGACAGCAAGGTTTGGGAGCAGGTCAAGTATTACTACGAAGTCAATGCCTGGCTGCCGAAGAACATGGTTATCGTTTCCCAGAAGGCATTTAATGCGCTCGATAAATCAACCCAGGCGGCGGTGCTTAAAGCCGCTGCGGCGGCCGAAGAGCGGGGCTGGAAAATCAGCGAAGAGAAGAATGGATGGTTCAAGGAACAGTTGATCAAGAATGGCATGACCGTGAGCGGCGGTTCCGAACAGCTCAACTCCGATTTCAAGAAGATCGGCCTGATCATGATCGGTGACTGGACGACGCAGACGGGTGCCGAAGGGCAGGCGATTATCGACGCCTTCCGCAAATAGTTTCAACCGCCCCGGGTCAACCCCGGGGTTTTTGTTTGGGCAAAACGAATGCGAAATTTTTTAGATCGTTTGTTTGAAGGGTCGGGTTACCTTGCCGGTGTGTTTATGGTCGGTACCTTGCTTTCGGTACTTTCCAGCATTTTCGGCCGCATCATTCCGGCGTTGGGTCTGGATGGTGCCGATGCTTATGCCGGGTATTGCATGGCGACTTCGGCTTTTCTCGCTCTGGCGGCTACCCTGCGCCGTGGTGAACATATCCGGGTCACCCTGATCATCAATCGTTTGTCCCCCGCCGTTTACCGTTGGGTGAATGTCTTCTGTCATGTGGTCGGAGTGATCGTGGCGAGTGCGCTGGCGTGGTATTCGATACATCTGGTCAGACAATCGTTCGCGTTTAATGATATTTCAACGGGTCTTGACGCCACGCCCTTATGGATTCCACAGATTGGAATGGCGGCAGGAACCACAATTTTTGCCCTCTCCATTGGCCTTGATCTCGTCCTGCTGGTACTTGGCAAGCCGCTGCGTGAGGATGATGTGGATAGCGAACGGACTCACGTCGAATAGCGGCATCGACTGGATAGGAAACTCCATGGATTTTTATATCACCACCTTGCTCATTGTCGCGCTCTTTGCCATTCTCGGCAGCGGCCTCTGGATTGGTCTCTCGCTGACGGGTGTGGCCTGGATCGGCATGAGCCTGTTCACCAGCCGTCCGGTCGGCGACAGCATGGTTATTACCATCTGGGGGTCGGCGTCGTCGTGGACGCTAACGGCGCTTCCGCTGTTCATCTGGATGGGCGAAATCCTGTTTCGAACAAAGCTCTCCGAAAACATGTTCAAGGGGCTGGCACCCTGGCTTGAGAAACTGCCGGGGCGGTTATTGCACACCAACATCATTGGCTGCACGATATTTGCTGCCGTTTCGGGATCGTCGGCAGCAACCTGCGCCACCATCGGCAAGATGACCCTACCTGAGTTGAAAAAACGGGGCTACCCGGATTCGATAGCCATCGGGACGCTGGCCGGTGCGGGGACCCTCGGCTTGCTCATCCCGCCGTCGATCATCATGATCGTCTATGGTGTCACCGCTGACGTTTCCATCGCCAAACTGTTCATTGCGGGTGTCTTTCCCGGGCTTTTGCTGTCCGGATTGTTTATGACCTACACCATGGTTTGGGCCTTGATGCATCCGGACCAGATTCCTCCGGCCGACCAGAACCTGAACTTCGTGCAGAAGCTGTACGAATCGCGGCATCTCATTCCTGTGGTGACGCTGATTGCGGCCGTCCTCGGTTCGATCTATACGGGTGTGGCTACGGCCACCGAGGCCGCCGCGCTAGGGGTTGTCGGTTCGTTGCTGATTGCCGCCGCGCAGGGGGAGTTGAGTTGGAATAACTTCCGCGACAGCCTGATTGGCGGCACCCGACTCTATTGCATGATTGCGTTGATTCTCGCTGGCGCGGCTTTTCTAACCCTGGCCATGGGCTATATTGGCCTGCCGCGTCATCTGGCTGAATGGATTACCGGACTCAACCTTTCACCGTTGTCGCTGATCTTTGCCCTGATGGCGTTTTTTATTATTCTCGGCTGTTTCCTTGACGGGATTTCCATGGTCGTGCTGACCATGGGTGTGTTGTTGCCGACCGTCGAGAAAGCGGGCTTTGATTTGTTGTGGTTTGGTATTTTTGTGGTGCTGGTGGTCGAAATGGCACAGATCACGCCGCCGGTAGGCTTCAACCTTTTTGTTCTGCAGGGCATGACCAAAAGGGAAATCACCTGGCTGGCGAAGCAGGCCTTGCCGATGTTTGTGCTGATGATAGCAATGGTGTTGCTGATGTATTTCGTTCCTGAAATTGCGACCTGGCTACCGAAACACATGCAAGGTTGAGTAACATCATCATCGATGGGCACTGAACTGACGATGGAAACCGCTAGTGATGAACAAGATGGAACGGTTCGCCTGCTTGCGTTGGGGGATACCGCGTGGACGGTTGAGTTTGGTGACCGGATCGATCAGGCGCTGCATGCCCGGGTTCTCGGACTAACCGGCGCGCTCGAGCACGCCCGCAACTCCGAGACTGCAGGCGAGGGCTGTATCGACAATTCCGGGCTCGCTGGCATTGTCGATGTGGTACCCACTTTCAGGTCGTTGACCGTTCATTACAACCCGTTAATCAGCGATGCCGGGCGTCTTGGTGAGGCGCTGCTGCGTCTGGCTGAATCGGCTGGAACAGCAAGCAAGCAGGGACGTCATTGGCGTATCCCCGTTTGTTTTGACGATGAATTTGCTCCTGATCTGAACGATCTCGCCGCAGCCAAGGGCTTGAGCCGGGATGCGGTTATTTCGATAATGAGTAAAGCCACATTTCAGGTTTATATGATCGGCTTCATGCCCGGCTTCCCCTACATGGGCGGATTGCCTGCCGTACTTGAGATGCCGCGTCTGACCTCGCCGCGCAAGGCGGTTCCGGCGCGTTCGCTGGCCATCGCCGGGGCGATGTGTGCCGTCTATCCGTGGGAAAGCCCCGGTGGATGGCGTCTGCTCGGGCGTACGCCGGTGCCCATGTTTTCAGCGACGAACGCTGAGGCGCCGTCCTTGCTCGCCTCCGGTGATCGGGTGGTCTGGCAGGCCATTGATCGTGCAACATATCTTGAGCTGGAAGCGGCCGGCCAGGCCGGTAGTCTGGATCGCAACAGTCTGTTGCTGCCAGAGGGAGCGTGTTGATGCCCGGGCTGATCGAAGTCATTGATGGCCGCTTCGGTAACAGCATTCAGGATCTGGGGCGCTTTGGCTTGCGCCACATGGGGGTTGCCGTTTCAGGCTGCCTTGATACCACGCTGGCGCGCTGTGCCAATGCGCTGGTCGGTAATGACGCTGACTGTGCCTGCATTGAGATTCGCGCACTGGGGCCGAAACTGAAAGTAAAGAGCGGTCGCGTGCGGGTGGCTTTGGCCGGTGAGGTATCGGCAACGCTCATGCGCGTTGATGGACGGACACAAACATTCCCGGCCTGGACGAGTGTGACTCTCGATGCGCAGGATAGGCTGAGCATTGGTTCGTTAAAGGGTGGCTGTGCCTACCTTGCTGTTTCGGGTGGCATCGAGTCGCCGGTTCAACTGGGCAGTCGCTCAACCTATCAACGTGCGAAAATCGGTGGTATTGACGGCCAGCCGCTCGTGACCGGTAATCTCTTGCCGTGCAAGGCGCTGGCGCATCGCGACGATCACCAAAACAAAGCGCAGCCCTGGGTGCATGGCGAAACCCCCATCCGTGTCATGCTTGGCCCGCAGGAGGGCCATTTCAAGCTAGGCTCGGTTGCGGACTTGCTCAACTCGGACTATGCGGTTACGGCGCAGATGGATCGCATGGGCATGCGCCTGGAAGGCGTGCCGCTTGCTCATCTGACGCCCGAGTCGGCGGACATTGTTTCAGATGGCGTAACGCCGGGTGCCATTCAGGTGCCGGGCAACGGGCAACCGATCATCCTGCTGGCCGACTGTCAAACGGTGGGCGGCTATCCAAAAATTGCCACAGTAATATCTGCCGATATGCCGCGTCTTGGACAGTTGAAGCCGGGGCAGATTCTGCACTTTGTGGCGGTGAGTGCAGAGCAGGCGAAGCAGGCGCTGCTTGAGAAGGAAGCACGGATTACGGCATGGGTGGCTGCTATCGCGCCTTACAGGCCTGATGCGGTGACCGCGTGCGACGATGACGCTATTATCTGGACTTGCAATTGGTAGGAAACAAGGAGCGCGATAAATGACAAAACGGCTTAACTTGAACGCCGATCTCGGTGAAAGCTTTGGTGCCTGGACCATGGGCAGCGACGACGCCATGCTTGGCATCGTCAACTCGGCCAATGTGGCTTGTGGGTTTCATGCCGGTGACCCGTTGGTCATGCTCAATACGGTGGGTGTCGCCAAAGAACGGGGAGTCAGTATCGGCGCACATCCGTCCTTCCCCGATTTACAGGGCTTTGGACGTCGTCGCATGGATATTCCGGCGGCTGAGCTTGAAGCCATGCTCATCTACCAGATTGGCGCGCTACAAGCTTGCGCCAAGGCTCAGGGCACGCGGGTCACGCACGTCAAACCTCACGGTGCGTTAAGCAATATCGCCTGTGCCGAGCGCAAGGTTGCCGATGCTGTTGCGCGCGCTGTTTATCGTCTTGATCCGATGCTGATTCTGCTCGCGCCGGCGGCCTCACAACTCATTGCAGCGGGCAGGGAACAAGGCCTGCCGGTGGTCGAAGAGATTTTTGCCGATCGCGCCTATAGGGATGACGGCAACCTCGTGCCACGCAGTCAGCCCGGCGCCATGGTGCATGGTGCCGAAGCGAGCCTGCAACACGTCCTGCGCATGGTTGAGGAAAGCGCGCTGATCTCGATCAACGGCAAGCGAATCCCGGTTAATCCACAGAGTATCTGCGTGCATGGAGACAATGCCGATGCGGTGGCGACGGCCAAAGCGATCTGTGCGGGGCTGCACAAGGCGGGATATCTGTTGACCACCATTCCAGAGCTGGTTGTGGCCGAAGAATAAACCTTAAATCCTCATTTAACACAGAGGACACGGAGAAAAACATGCCCCGAAGGGAATCTGACTGTAAGGAATGCAGAGCCCCTTGGGGGGCAGAGGATACGGAGGCTTGCGTGTAATGGGTCACTCACCCTCAGGGTGAGGATCGTTTTTCCTCTGTGCGCTCTGTGGCTCTGTCCCTCTTCAGGGAGGCTTCGCGCTGATCTCCGCACCCCAGGGGTATTTCCTGCGGGGCATGTTGAAAGCGGTTTCAACTGCATTTTATAGGATTACTCTTTATTACCCACGAAAGGCTGACGCCAAAGCTTGGTAAATTTGAAGGTTTCGGGGTGAAAGACGGCTTGCATTTTTCCCCTGCTGACGCTCAGGTCATCTTTGTGTATGCTGTATCTGTACTCCCCGATCGGTCGCTTAACGCATGGCGTCTAGTGCAGCGAACCACCTACGGCCGTTAGTCATTGTGGCATTGTCGCCTATGCCGCGTTTATAGGAGATCTACCATGGAAAACAACGATCAGGACAAGAGCAAGATGGAAGAGCAATACGATAAGCTGGCCAGCAAATTTAATGAGCTTTATCTGGCAGGAAAGGAACGCGGGCGCGAATCAATGACCGTGGCGCTGGATAAAGCCCAAGCGCAGTTAAGTGCTCTCGGAGAATTTAGCGCGGAACAAGGTGAAGAATTGAAGCAATACCTGAGCCGCGATCTGGATCAGACGATCTCCGATGCCCAGCAACTGGGTGATGCAGCCAAAGAACGGTTTAATCCATCCCGATTGGGTGCAGGTGCACTTTCATCGCTCGCGACC
>JBBRDR010000054.1:0-18322 GCA_038203745.1 Burkholderiales bacterium
AGCTTCAGCCGAGCGATGACAGAAAATGCAATAATCGCGAACGGCCGGGTTAATACGCGATGCCGCCAGCAGCGCCGAGGTGGCAATGAAGCCGTCAACCAGCAACGTCATGCCGCGCTCGGCACCGGCAAGCAGGGCACCGGCCATCATCACAATTTCGAAACCGCCGAACTCGGTCAGAACAGTAATTACGTCAGCATAAGCCGGCAGTCTGGCGCGGTCGACCGCCTGCGCCATCAGCACCTGCTTGCGCGCCAAGCCCGCGTCGTTCAATCCGGTCCCGCGCCCGACACAGTCGACGAGCGGAGCACCAGTCAGGGCATGGGTAATCAACGAGGCTGCACCTGTGTTGCCGATGCCCTTTTCACCAACGCCCATCACATTACAGCCCTGGTCGGCAATAGAACGGGCGATTTCAGCGCCTTTGGCTAGCGCCGCTTCGCATTGAGCGCGGGCCATTGCCGGTTCAACCAGATAGTTGCGTGTTCCGGTCGGGCTGATCTTGGCGTCGATCAGGCCGTCGCGCGGGCCGAAGTCGTGGGCAATGCCGGCATCGACCACGATCATGGTCAAGCCATTCTGGCGCGAAAAGACGTTGGCACCGGCGCCACCTTGCAGATAATTCTCGATCATCTGCCAGCTCACATCCTGCGGATAGGCCGAAATTCCGGCCTTCGCTGCGCCGTGATCGCCGGCAAAAATGAGCATGTGCGGGTTGCTGAATTTTGGTGACAGCGTTTTCTGGATGCGTCCGACCTGCAGTGCTATTTTCTCAAGCAGGCCGAGCGAGCCAAGCGGTTTGGTCTTGTTGTCAATCTTGCTTTGCAGGTCAAGATCGAGCGAAGAGTCAGGATGTGGAATATTGAAGATCATAGTAAAAATTGGCGCATCAGGTGCGGAGCAAAGCGGCGGATTATACGCTACGGCTCTCAGGCCAAGCTGGCACCATGAAAGAACCTCATTAAGAAAAAGTTGGTATCAAATTAGGTTCGTCGTATACTTGCGCCGTTTTGGGTACCTTGCTCCACAACCGTGGGGCGGGTGAAACGGGAAGCCGGTGACGCTGATTCTTCAGACAGTCCGGCGCAGCCCCCGCTGCTGTATGCCTGACGACTCCGTACTACACCACTGTGCTTGTGCATGGGAAGGTTGCGGGGAAGATTGATGGCAAGCCAGAAGACCGGCCCGAGACGAACGTAGTGCCAATCCCCGGGGTAAAGGGAGACGGTTCTGTTGATTCGCCAGCTGTCAGTGTGCATGCAGCGGCTTTTCTTCCGATCAGTGACTCTTCCCCGAGAATGGCCCAATTTGTCCATTTTTTCCGTTGTAGGAGAGAATCATGCACATCATGGAAGGGTTCCTGCCCGTCGAACACGCTGTCGGTTGGACACTCGCCTCAGCGCCTTTTGTGGCCTATGGTTTGCATGTCGTTAAAAAGCGTATCCGAGAAAACCCCGAACAACGCATGCTTCTGGGTGTGGCTGCGGCTTTTACCTTCGTCCTCTCTGCATTGAAACTACCATCGGTGACCGGCAGTTGCTCGCATCCCACGGGCACCGGGCTGGGCGCCATTCTCTTCGGGCCGGCGGCGATGGCGCCGATCGGCATGGTCGTACTGCTCTTTCAGGCGCTGCTGCTGGCTCATGGCGGGCTGACGACACTCGGTGCCAACATCTTCTCGATGGCCATCGTCGGGCCCTTTGCGGCGGCCGCCCTGTTCCGCCTGGCGCGTGGTCTGAAGCTCTCATTCGCCGTCAGTGTCTTCATCGCCGCCAGCATGTCCAACCTGCTGACCTACGTAACCACCTCCGTACAACTGGCCTGGGCCTTCCCCGACCCGGTCGGTGGCTTTACCGCCTCTTTCCTCAAGTTCGCCGGAATTTTTGCCATAACACAAATTCCGCTGGCGATCAGCGAAGGGTTGCTGACGGTCGTTATCTTCAACGCACTCAAGCGCTTCAATCCACAGGAATTACAGGATATGAATCTGGTTACCCGCGCTGAGGTGCACGCATGAAACGGTATCAGAACCTCATCCTGCTGATCGCCGTCGTCCTGATCTCCGTCGTCCCGTTGTGGCTGGTTCAGAAGCCAGCGCCGGATGCCGATGGCAAGCAGGTCGAGATATTCACCGGGTCTGACGACAAGGCGAGAGATCTGGTCGGCGAAATCGCTCCGAGCTATAAGCCGTGGTTCGCGCCGCTGATGGAGCCGGCCAGCAGTGAAATCGCCTCGCTTTTGTTCGCGCTGCAGGCGGCGCTGGGCGCGGGCTTTATTGGTTTCTACCTGGGCGTTTCGGTTACACGCGAAAAGATGCGGCGCAAATTTGAAAGTCTGAACGGGAAACCGGCTTGTGCTGATTGAGCAATCTGCCTATGCCAACCGTTGGCGGCATGTCGCCCCGGCGGCCAAAGCGCTCTTTGCGCTAGGCGGCTTAATCGCGGCCTTTGCGGCGCGGACACCGTTTGCCGCCGTGATCCTTGCGCTGTTCATTTGCGTCATCACGCTGGCTGGAGCGCGAGTAACGGTTCGGCGCTATCTGCGGGTCGCCGCACCGGCACTCTTTTTTCTCACCATCAGCAGCTTGTCACTGGCGTTTTCATTAAGCGTCAATAACGGTGTGCAAACATTGCCCTTTCATTTAACGCCAGAGGGTATGCAAAAAATGTCCGAAGTCAGTGCCCGTTCGCTCGGCGCGTTGGCGGCTTTGCTTTTTCTTGTACTGACGACACCTATCGTCGACCTGATCGCCTTGCTGCGTCGTTTAAAAATTCCTGAAGCACTGCTTGAAATCATGGTGCTCTGCTACCGCATGCTCTTTGTTTTTTCGGAAGCGGTACACGATACGTTGACGGCCCAATCCGCCCGCCTGGGCTATGCCACGTCGCGCCTGGCCCTGCGTTCGCTTGGCGGGCTGGCGGCCAATCTGACGGTGCAAGTCTGGCAACGCGCGCATGACTTGCACGTCGCGGCGCAGGCACGCAACAACGATGGCCCGTTGCGCTTCATCGAAGCCACGTTTGCCAACACCTCCCGCGATGTTGCCATCGCAGCGGCCGGAGGCAGCGCGTTGCTTGCGCTGACGGTGGCGCTGTCATGACCCTGCTCGAACTGGAACAGGTCAACTTCCGCTATCCCGATGGCGGCATCGGGCTCGATGGCTGTTCGCTCGCCATTCAGCGCGGTAGCCGCAATGCCCTGATTGGCGCCAATGGCTCGGGCAAAACGACGCTGTTTCAGCATTGCAACGGGCTGTTGAAGCCGCAGTCCGGCGTGCTGCGCTACGCCGGCGCCGAACTCGACTACAGCCGCAGCGGCCTGCGCCAGTTACGCAGCAAGATCGGTCTGGTTTTTCAGAATCCAGATCGCCAGTTGTTCTCGGCCAACGTCCAGGAAGACGTTTCCTTTGGCCCGATCAATCTTGGTCTCGACGACGCTACCGTACGTCGTCGGGTCAGCGAAGCGCTGCAGGCCGTAGGCATGGCCGACTGCGCCGACAAGGCCGTGCACAACTTGAGTTTTGGTCAGAAAAAGCGTGTCTGTATTGCCGGCGTATTGGCCATGCAGCCCGAACTGCTGGTGCTCGACGAACCGATGGCCGGCCTCGACCACCGCATGCGAATCGAACTGGTCGCCGTCCTCGATGGCTTGCACGCGCGGGGCATCACCCTGCTGCTGGCGACGCACGACATCGACTTCGCCTACCGCTGGGCCGACCGCATTCACCTGATGGCCGCCGGGTCATGCGCCGCTTCGCTTGACGCCGCTGAACTGGCCGGGCGCGGCGATGCCCTGACGTCACTCGGACTGCCACTACCCACCGTCGTCGAACTGCATCGCCGCTTGAGCGCGCAAGGACTGCTCCCGAATAACAGCGCACCGCGCACCCATGCCGAACTGTTGGCCCTGCTCGAATCTACGAATAACGCAAAGGAAACACCATGACGCTAACTCGCAGGAGAACCGCCTGATGTCCGCAAAAATCTGGTTTGTCGGCGCCGGCCCGGGCGATCCCGACCTGATCACGGTCAAGGGCCGTCGCCTGCTCGAAGAGTCGGGCGCCATCCTTTACGCCGGCTCGCTGGTCGATCAGGCCGCGACACTACACGCCCCGGCAGGCTGTGAAATCCGCGACTCGAAAGACATGACGCTGGACGAAATGACCGACTGGCTGCTTGACCAGGCCAGCCGTCACGCCACCGTCGTTCGCTTGCAGACCGGCGACCCCGGACTCTACGGCGCACTGATCGAGATGACCCGGCCGCTCACGGCCGCCGGCATCGAGTGGGCCGTGGTACCCGGCGTATCCTCGGCTATGGCCTCGATGGCCGCCGCCGGCGAAACACTGACGTTACCCGAAGTGACACAGACGGTAATCCTCACCCGCGTCGCCGGACGCACGCCGATGCCCGAGGGCGAAGACCTCGAAGCGCTGGCCAGCCATCACTGCACGCTGTGTATTTATCTATCGATTACCCTGCTGCATGAAGTGCAAAAAGCCTTGCGTTCCGCCGGCTGGAAAGAAGACGCGCCGATCCTCGTGGTGCAGAAAGCCAGCTGGCCGGGCGAAGAAAAAATCATTCGCGGCACCCTGGCCGATATCAAGCAGAAATGCCAGGCCGAGAAAGTCGGCAGCCAGGCCATGATTGTTGCCAGCCCGACGCTCGGCGCGGCCGACTGGGACGATCTGGTGCGCTCCAAACTCTACGACCCGTCATTTACACACCGTTTCCGGCGTGGGGTTGAGGCAAGTTCTGAAAATCCTTCGGGGAATACCAATGACTGACACAAGCAAAACAACCTTGCTGCTGGCCGGCCATGGCTCACGCAATCGCGAGGGCAACGACGAAATCGAGAAATTCGCAACCCTTTGGCGTAAAAACCATCCGGACTGGCGCATAGAGGTCTGCTTCATCGAACACGCCGACGTGCTGCTCAACGACGGCTTGGATCGCGCAGCCAAAGCGTCGCAGCTCGTCGTGCTCATCCCCTTCATCCTCAACGCCGCCGGCCACGTCAAGATGGAGATACCGGCCGCGCTGGAGGCAGCGCGCCTGCGTCACCCCGAGGTCGAGTTTGTCGTTACCCGCCACCTCGGCATGGGCCGCGAAATCCTGATTGTTCTGCAAGGCCAGCTCGACCGCCTGATGAAGGCGCTCGACGTGCCCGATCCGCAGACGACCGGCGTCATCCTGCTTGGCCGCGGCTCGTCGGATGTCGGCGCCAACGGCGAACTGGCGCGTATGGCGCGTTGGCTTTTCGAGGCTAACGACCACGAACTCGTTGACCTGGCTTTTACCGGCGTCACTTGGCCGCGTCTGGAAATCGTAGTGCAGCGTCAGATCAAGCTGGGCATGACGCAAATCTGCATCGTGCCGGTGTACTTGTTCACCGGCGTACTGATGGAACGCATAAAAGCACAGGTCGAACGATTGAAGCTGCAGTACCCGCAGATTGCTTTCGCGCTGGGCACGCATTTTGGCTTCGACAAGGGCATTTTCGACCTGCTCGACGCCAAGGTGGCCGGCCGCGAACTGCCCGTCGGCGGTCTGCTCGAATGCGACGGCTGCAAATACCGCGAAGCCGCCGAAGCCGAGCACCTGCATGATCACAGCCACACCGCGACGGGCGGCTGCGGTGCAGTGCAGCACGATCATGACCACGCGCATGATCATTCCGAACCACCCCATTGCCAACATGCCCACGCCTGAGCTGCCATGACCACAAATACCATTACTGAACAACTGACCTCCGCCGGCCGTGCCATCGAGCATGACTCTTTTGCCATCATCGACGCCGAAGTCGGCCCGCACAACTACACGGCCGAGCAATGGCCGCTGGTGCGCCGCATGATCCACGCCAACGCCGACTTCGAATTCAACGGCCTCACCGCCTTTCATCCGGACGTGATGCAAGCCGGCCTGACTGCCGTGCTCAAAGGCGGCACGCCCATTGTTGCCGACGTCGAAATGATCTGCGTTGGCTTATCAAAGCCACGTCTGGCGCACTTCGGTATGAGCACGCACCACTACATTTCCGACCCGGACGTGATCGAACAGGCCAAGGCCGAGGAAACGACCCGCGCCGTGCAGGCCATGCGCAAGGCACACCGGCTGGGCAAACTCGACGGCTCAATCGTCGGCATCGGCAACGCCCCGACCGCACTGATCGAAGTCATCCGCCTGATCCGCGAAGAGGGTGCCAAACCGGCGCTGATCGTCGGCATGCCGGTGGGCTTTGTCTCGGCAGCTGAATCCAAAGATCTGTTGATGAGCATGAATGACATTCCATGGGTTGCCATTCGCGGCCGCAAGGGTGGATCGACGCTGGTCGTTGCCGCCATCCACGCCCTGCTCGGTTTGGCCGAAGCGACGCAAAAACGGGCGGCATGAGCGAAACCGTCAAACCCGCCGAGCCGCCTTTAGGTAGCCACGCCGGCAAGGTGCGCAAGGGCGACGGTCGTCGCCAGCGCGGCAACCGCACCGGCTTCACCACCGGCGCCTGCTCGGCCGCTGCCGCACGTGCAGCGACGCTTGGCCTGGTCAACGGCAAGGTGCCGGACAGTGTGCTGTGCCGCCTGCCCAATGGTCAGGAAGTAAATTTCGCCGTGATCGATGGCCGTGTCGAAGGTGAGGGCATTGAACGCACCGCGCACGCCGCCATCGTCAAGGATGCCGGTGATGACCCCGACGCCACCAATGGCGCACACATGACCGCTGATGTTCGTCTGTTACCCCATCGCGCGGGTGAAATTGTCCTCAAGGGCGGCCCCGGTGTTGGCACTGTCACCAAGGAGGGGCTAGGGCTTGAAGTCGGCGGGCCGGCGATCAACCCTGTTCCCCGTCGCAATATCCGCGACAACGTGACGGCCGCAGCGGCTGAGCTGCTTGACCATGACGGGCTGGAAATCGCCATTTCTGTTCCCGGCGGCGACATGATGGCAAAAAAAACCTTGAATGCGCGACTCGGCATTCTCGATGGCATTTCTATCCTCGGCACCACCGGCATCGTGCGCCCGTATTCGACCGCCGCTTTCCGCGCCAGCGTAGTGCAGGCCATTGATGTCGCCGCACGTCAGGGTCAAACCAGCGTGGTGTTCACCACCGGTGGACGCAGCGAAAAGTTCGCCATGCGCCAGTTGCCAGATCTCGACGAATCCTGTTTCGTACAGATGGGCGACTTCGTCAAAGCCGCGTTTGTCACCGCCAACAAGCACACGATGACGCACATCCATGTTGGCGCGATGGCCGGCAAATTGACCAAGATGGGGCAAGGCTTATCGGTGACCCACGCCTGGAAGGCCGAAATCGACCGCGACCTGCTCGCCGACTGCGCGCACGAAGTTGGCGCACAACCTGATCTGGTCGAGGAAATTCGCTCCGCCGAAACCGCGCGCTTTGCCGCTGAACGTCTCGCCGCGCTCGGTCTGACCGTCGATTTCCACCGCGCCTTGGCCAAAAAAGCCATTCGCAGCCTCAAATCCTGCTATCCGGGCACCTATCGCCTGACCATCCACGTCTGCGATTTCGAAGGACAGTTCATTGTTCGTGTGGAGGAAGATGAAGCCTGCTGATTTTTGTTGTTTGATGGGTATTCTTGACGACGGCTGGCCCGGCTTGTCCGACACCGCGCGTCAGCGCCTGACTGCCGCCGACCTGGTGATCGGAGCCGGCCGCACGCTGGACTTGGTGCGCTCGCACCTGCCAACCACGACTACGCTGCACGACATGGATGGTGCCCTCGGCCAGGTGCCGGGCTGGATCATCGCGGCACGCGACGCCGGCCAGCGCGTGGTGGCACTTGCCACCGGCGACCCGCTGTGTCACGGTATTGCCTCGTGGCTGACCGGAAAACTTGGACGCGACGGCTTTGAAATACTGCCCGCCGTGTCCACGCTGCAACTGGCCTTCGCCCGCTTCAAGCAACCCTGGCAGGACGTAAAGATTGCCTCTTGCCACAGCAGCGATGCCGGCGACTGGACGATCGGCGCGACGCCGGATCATGGCCTTTACCCATTGATGCGTGCGATTGCACTGCACCCGCGTGTCGCCACCTTCACCGGTCCGCAAAACAACCCGGCGCGGCTGGCACGTGCGCTGATCACGGCCGGCTATGGCGACGAGGCCACACTCTCGGTCGCCTGCCGCCTGCAGTTGCCGGATGAACAACTGTTCCCCGGTCTGAAACCCGCGGAAGTCGCCGCCATGGCATTCCCCGAACCGAACGTCGTGCTCATCGAACGCCAGCCCGACGCGCGCGAATTAGCCAACACGCCCGCCTTCGGTCTTGACGACCAGGAGTACATCCAGCGCACCCCGGAAAAGGGCCTGATCACCAAGCAGGAAGCGCGCGCCCTGTCGCTCGCCAAGCTGCGCCTCGCGCCTGATGCCATCGTCTGGGATGTCGGCGCCGGCTCCGGTTCGGTCGGCCTCGAAGCGGCGCGCCTCGCCCCGCACGGCCACGTCTGGGCTATCGAAAAGAACGAAGGGGATGCCGCTAACGCCCGTGCCAACGCCGCCCGCTTCAAGGTCGGCAACTACACGCTCGCCGAAGGCAAGGCCCCGGTACATCTTGATTCCTGGCCCGACCCCGACGCCGTATTTATCGGCGGCTCCGGCGGTGAACTGGCCGAGCTGATCCGACTGATCCTCAGCCGACTGAAACCCGGCGGCCGGCTGGTGATGAATTTTGTCACCCTGGAAAACCTGGCCACCGTTACCCATGAACTGACCGCCACCGGCGCGAGTGGAGGCATAAGCTGGGACGTTGTCCAGCTCCAAGCCAGCCGTAGTCAGCCGATTCTCAACATGCACCGGATGGCCGCGCAGAACCCGGTGTGGATTGTTACGGTCGGCAAGGAATAATTTTGAACAACAAAACGCATTCAACACAGAGTTCACAGCGGCACAGAGAACACAGAGAAAATCAAATCTGGGTTTATCTCTATGTTCTCTGTGCCTCCGTGTTCTCTGTGTCAAAAGAGGTTAACCACGAATGAAAAAAACCTACGGAAAACTGATCGGCGCCTCACTCGGCCCCGGCGACCCTGAACTGATTACCCGACGCAGCTGGTCGATGCTGCAATCGGACGCACGCTGGCTCTATCCGGTCAAGAAGGCTGAGGAAAAATCCTACGCCCTGTCCATCGTCGAGCGCGGTGGCATTGCTGTACCAAGCGATGCCGTCGAACTCGTTTTCCCGATGACGCGCGATGCGGGAATCCTGCTCAAATCCTGGGCCAATGCGGCGGCACAAACGGTCGCGCTGCTCGCCGAAGGTCGTGATCTGGTCTTTCTCGTCGAAGGCGACGCCTCAACCTTTGCCACCTTCGGTCACCTCGCCCGCGTCGTCCGCGAACTGGTGCCGGACATCGTCGTAGAAACCATTCCCGGTGTGTCGTCCTTTGCCGCCGCGGCGGCCACGACCGGCATTTCGCTGGCCGAAGAAGATGAAACACTGGCCATCATCCCCGCCGCCTATGGCGTCGGCGTGATTAACCATCTTCTCGACGAATTCGACACGCTGATCCTGCTCAAGGTCAAACCGATGATGGATGAGGTCCTGGATCTGCTCGAACAACGCGATCTGCTGGCGACCAGCTGTTTCATCGAAAAGGTGGGCTCGCCCGACGAACGCATCGTGCGCGACGTGGCCAGCCTGAAGGGTGAGAAGGTCAACTACCTGTCGTTGATGCTGGTACAGAACCCCAAACGTGAGCGCGGCGAACTGCGGCGCGGCTGCCGGCAGCGGGCCATGGAGACGATCAATGCTTAAGCGCTTTCAACACGGAGAGCACAGAGACACAGAGAACACGGAGAAAAACACGGCAGAACGTCTTCTCTGCGTTCTCCGTGCCTACGTGTTCTCTGCGTTGAAAGAGGTAAAACAACATGCCTGATCGCATCGCCGTCGTCGCCATCACCCGCCACGGCATTGCACTGGGCGGACGCATTGTTGCCGCCCTGCCCGGCGCACACCTTTTCGCGCCTGAGAAGTTTCGTGCTGAAGCGGAAGCGGCGGCGTCCGGTGATTGTTCATGTTATACCGGCAAAACCGGCGACCAGATTCCGACACTCTTTGCCACCTTCGACGCCATCGTCGCCATCGTTTCGATTGGTGCCGTGGTCCGGCTGATTGCCCCGCATCTGGGCAGCAAGGAAACCGACCCGGCTGTTCTGGTGATCGACGAAGCCGCCCAATTCGTCGTCCCCATGCTTTCCGGCCACCTCGGCGGTGCCAATGCATTGGCCGGGAAACTGGCCACGGCGCTAGGCGCAACCCCGGTGCTCACCACCGCCTCCGATGTTCGCCAGACGTTGGCCGTTGACCTGCTTGGCCGCGAACTGGGTTGGCGCATCGAGGCCAGCCACGACAACCTCGTACGTGTCAGCGCCGCTGTAGTGAATGATGAACCCGTGGCCGTGGTTCAGGAAGCCGGCAGCCCGGACTGGTGGCCAAATCACGCCAATGGCCGCCAATCGCCGTTGCCGGCCAATCTCAGCCGGTTTGATCGGCTTGAGAACGTTGATCTCGAACGCTTCGCCGCCGTACTGTGGATCAGCCAACGCGACATGCCGGCCGACATCGCGGCCAAGCTCGCCGGTCGAAGTATCACGTATCGACCGGACACGGCCGCATGAAGCTGGCACTCGGCCTCGGCTGCGACCGGGACACCCCGGCCGCTACCATCGAGCAGGCCATCGCCGAAGCGCTGGCGGCCTGCGGCGCGCAAGCGGCCGATGTTTGCCGCGCCGCCAGCATCGACCTGAAAGCCAATGAATACGGTCTTCTTCAGGTCGCCGAACAGCACGGCTGGACGATCCGCTTCTACCCGGCCGCCGAACTCGCCGCCGTCGACGTCCCCAATCCCTCGGAAACCGTGCGTCAGCACACCGGTACGCCATCGGTTTCCGAAGCCGCGGCGCTGCTCATCGGCGGCGTCAACAAGACTCACCTCCTCATCGAAAAACACAAGTTGCGCGGCCCGGACGGGCGCAACGCCACCGTCTCCATTGCAAGGATTGCAGAATGACCGCACAAAAACACGGCAAGATCATGCTCATCGGCCTCGGCCCGGGCAGCCACGATTACCTCACCGCCCGCGCCCGCGCTGCCATCGCCGAAGCCGACACGGTCATCGGTTACGCCACCTACATCCGCCTGATCGCCGACCTGCTCGAGGGCAAGGAAGTGGTCAAGAAGGCGATGACCGAAGAGTTGGATCGGGCCATTGAAGCTTACGAGCGGGCCAAGCAGGGCAAGCGCGTGGCCATAATTTCCTCGGGCGATGCCGGCGTCTACGGCATGGCCGGACCGACCTTTGAAGTCTTGTTCCAGGCCGGCTGGACGCCGGATTCCGGCATTGAGGTCGAGATCGTTCCCGGCGCCTCAGCGCTCAACACCTGCGCCGCGCTGGTCGGCGCACCGCTGACCCACGACTTCTGCGCCATCTCGCTCTCCGACCTGCTCACCCCGTGGCCGACCATCGCACGCCGCCTCGATGCGGTGGCGTATGCCGACTTCGTCGTTGCTCTCTACAATCCAAAAAGCGGCCGCCGTACGCGCCAGATTGAGGAAGCGCAGCGCATCTTCCTGCGCCACCGTGATCCGCAAACACCAGTGGCCATCGTTAAGTCAGCCTACCGCCCGAAACAACGTATCGTATTCACCACGCTGGAAAAAATGGGTGAGGCCGACATCGGCATGCTGACTACTGTGCTGATCGGCAATTCCAACACCTTCGTCAAGCACGGCCTGATGATCACGCCGCGCGGCTACGCCAACAAATACGACGTCGAGATTGGCAACAGCGGTGCGCGCGAAGGTGAAAAAGCCGGGCATTCGCTGTCGACCGGCCTCAATGGCTGGCTGGCTGCCATTCACGCCAGCGGCAAAAGCGCAACGGAACTGGCCGCACAATATCGCCTGCCCGAAGACTACATCGCCGCCGTGCTGAGCGAGCCGCTTGAGCTTGGAGATGAGTCCAGCGAAAGCGTTTCAGAATAGCTAAAGAATTTCCCAGAGTTTCGATTTTCAGGAGCATTCCCGTGACACAACCCGCAAAGCCAAGCATCGGACGCGTCGCCCTGGTGGGCGCCGGCCCCGGCGACCCCGAACTGATCACACTCAAGGGCGCTCGCGTGCTGCGCGAAGCAGATGTGGTGATCTACGACAATCTGGTCGGTGACGGCATTCTCGACCTCGCCTCGCCAATGGCCGAACGCATCTTCGTTGGCAAGATGGCAGCCAATCATACGTTGCCACAGAACGAAATCACTCAATTGATCGTGGATAAGGCGCTGGAGGGTAAATTCGTTGTTCGACTCAAGGGTGGCGACCCGTTTGTTTTCGGGCGCGGAGGGGAAGAAATGTCGGAAGTGCTGAGCGCTGGCATTCCCATTGAGATCGTTCCAGGTGTTACGGCAGCGATGGGCGCTGCCGCCAGTTTCGGCTTCCCGCTAACCCATCGTGATCATGCGCAAAGCTGTGTTTTCGTCACCGGCCACCTCAAGGATAACAGTATCGACCTCAACTGGCCGGCGCTGGCGCACGGGGGCCAAACTATTGTCATCTACATGGGCATCACCGGTCTGGAAACCATCTCCTCAAGCCTGCAAGCCGCCGGCCTGGCGGGCGACACTCCGGCTGCACTGATCTACCGTGCCACCTGGGCGAACGAGAAAATTTATCCGTGTTCATTGGCGACCCTGCCGGAAACGGCACGCATTCATGCCGTCAAGCCGCCGGCTCTGATCGTCATCGGTCAAGTGCTCACGTTGCTTGAGGTGAAAGATTGACCCCGGAAGCATCTGTCCAAGTCCTACAGACCAATGATAGCAACTGCCATTACCGGCAGCGCATCAACCGCAAAGGGGTGGTGACCAAAATGGTACGGCGGCAACCTGCCTTTATGACCCGCGTCAAAGCCCTATCCGGAGTCGAGTGATGAGTGCTTCCTGCCCGGCTTTTCTTGTCGCCGCGCCGGCTTCCGGCCAAGGCAAGACCACCGTCGTCGCAGCACTCGCCAGGCTGCATACACGGCAAGGGCGCAAAGTGCGTGTATTCAAATGCGGGCCGGACTTTCTCGACCCGCAGATCCACACCATTGCCAGTGGTTCCCCGTGTTACAACGTCGACCTGTGGATGTGCGGTGAGGCCGATGCTGCATGGCGGCTGGCCGCAGCGGCGGCAGAGGCCGACCTGATCCTGGTTGAAGGGGTGATGGGCCTTTATGACGGCCAGCCGTCAGCCGCAGAACTCGCCACACGCCTTGGCCTGCCAATTATCGTCGTCATCGATGGCTCGGCAATGGCCACCAGCTTTGGTGCCATCGCCTACGGCCTCAAGCACTACCGGCCGGGCACCCCGATTACGGCCACTCTGGCCAACCGGGTCGGCAGCGCCTACCACGCCAGCCTGCTGGAAAAAAGTCTGCCTCCCGATATTGCCTGGTACGGCCACCTGCCGCGCGACGCGGACGCGGAACTCCCGGAGCGCCATCTTGGCCTGCTGCCGGCCGCCGAAATCGAAAACCTCGCACAACGTATCGATCGCATGGCCGACCTGCTGGCGACGACCGCCGCCGCGACATTACCGCCCCCGGTGAAATTTGCTGCGACCGCCGCCCCCGCCATCGCCCCGCGGCTTGCCGGCAAAACGATTGCCATTGCCCGCGACGCTTCATTTTGCTTTATCTATCCGGCAAATCTCGACTGTCTGGTCGCACTCGGTGCCCGTATCGAATTCTTCTCGCCACTCACCGACAAGGCCTTACCTGCTTGTGATGCCGTCTGGCTACCCGGTGGCTATCCTGAATTACATGCCGAAGCACTGGCTAACAATCCTGGACTATGGGCCGCACTGGCCTGCCACGTTGACGCCGGCAAACCGCTACTTGCCGAATGCGGCGGCATGATGGTGCTGTTCGATTCGCTGGTCGACCTGAGCGGTCAAAGCCATGCCATTGGCGGCTTGCTGCCCGGGCGGGTGAGCATGCAGAAAAAGCTGGCCGGGCTGGGTCTGCAAGAGCTCGTATTGCCTGAAGGCACCTTGCGCGGCCACACCTTTCATTACTCTGTAACGGAAACCCCGCTACCGGTGCTGGCCCGATCAAGCCGGCCCGATGGCCGTCAAGGCGAGGCGGTCTATCGCCGCCAGCGGCTGACGGCAAGCTACATGCACCTTTACTTTCCGTCCAACCCCGACGCCACGGCCCAACTGTTTTTAGCGTAACAGGGCCAAACAACGCGGAGGAAGTGCTCGCCACAGCGATGCACGCCCAATCCGCGCCACAATCCCCTAATTAAGCTTCGCTCAACCCGGTTACCGGTTGGTGCTTGCTGGCATTGGCATCCGCCTGTACTGCCGCTTGGTTGCTTATCAGTTGCTTGATCAGCGGGTCCTGCGCATCACTGTGTCCCCATTGATCGAAATACACGAGGTCTTCAATCGGGAGGCGTGCCAGCCAACCGACGGCTTCCAGTTCCGGCTTGGCGTAGAAGTGGCTAACGTAGCCGACGCAAAGATAGGCAATCGGGGTGATTCCCTTGGGAATGCCGAGTGCCTCCTGCAATTCGGCTTGATTGAAAATACTCACCCAGCCCACGCCCAGGCCCTCAGCACGCGCTGCCAACCAGAGGTTCTGCACGGCGCAGACACTGCTATATAAATCCATGGTTTTCATGTGCGTGCGGCCCACCACCACCGGGCCCGTACGCGCCCGATCACACGTGATGCAGATACCGATCGGCGATTCCAGGATGCCCTCAAGTTTGAGTTTCTTGTAGGTGGCGCGCTGCTCACCGTCAAACATTTCTGCCGCTTCAGCATGCGCTTGCGCAAAAGCGGCATGCACCTTTTGCTTGGTCTCGTCTGAACGCACCACCAGAAAATTCCAGGGCTGCATGAAACCGACCGAAGGCGCGTAGTGGGCGGCAGTGAGGATGCGGCTCAGCACTTCGTCCGGGACAGGTTTGGGCAGAAATTGGCCACGGACATCGCGGCGCGAGAAGATGGTTTGATAAATAGCCGCACGTGCTTCGGCAGTAAAGGCGTGGCTGTCCTGGCCAGTGTGTTCCGTTTTCATGGCAATTCCCCTTGCGTGAGATGTGAGCGCCCTGCCTGACCTTGCAGCGCGCGGATTTTTCAGGCCGGTCTTCTGACTTGGATTCACCTGCTATCGGCGCCTTCCCGGTATTCACCAGTGGCTTCTTGCCGGAGCATCGTCCTTACAGCGCTGGGCACGTAGCGGAATCACACCGCCTTCCCGATTCTCCCCCACCGTTTGGCACGGGGCACCTGAAGACCCGAATCATCCGTGACCCTCGATGAATTGTCAAAATTACCATTACGGCCCCATGTTGGTACTGAGGGAAACGACTCAACCCGTTCTACACACCGACACATTCTGTTGCAATACGTTACTTGAGTTAGTCGGCTCTGGTCACTATCTTAACCACATGTGCTGAAGAGATTCAGCCTAGACGTTCAATACCCCCCACTTGATATTGGACCGTCTTGAGAGCCTCGTACTCCCCCTAGTACGGGGCTTTCGCCTTTCTTGTTCCAAGTTTTAAAATGAACCGAACCCCAAGGTCCGATCAGAAAGACACGAGGATAAAGAATGAAGAAACAGCTACAGCACTATGTTGGACGAATTGTTCATCTCAACAAAAATGTCTATGAAGGAATCAAAGTCCGAGCAATTCGCAGAGGCAACAACCTGGAAAACTATTTTTTAGTGGCAGGCGTCAGTCTCGGGATGCACCAGTTGATCTGCTACGGCGCTAATTTCCGAGTTCTGGTCGACATTGCTGACGTGATTCTTGTTTGAGGTTGTTTAACGGGTCTTGGGCTGATCTGTTGGCTCAAGACCCATTCGGCTGGCCAAACGCCCATTGCGATTCAAGTAACCGTGTGCAATAAACCTAAAAACCTCATTCAACACAGAGGACAGCGCGAAGCCTCCCTGAAGAGGGACAAAGGCTTACGTGAAATTGATCAATCACCCGCAAGGTGGGCCTCGTTTTACCTCTGTGTGCTCTGTGGCTCTGTGATCTCCGTGTTGATAGCGGTTTCAACTATGTTTTATAGAAGAAGCTAACGCTACATATCTACAAGGTTGCCCGCTAGAACAGCCGCTGCACCACCCACAGCGCAAGCAGCCCACAAGTGATTGTTGCCAGCACACTACGCGTAAAGAATGCGACGGCCACGGCCACCGCGCCGGCGAGCAGGCGCGGGTTGTCCAGCCCGAAAACGATATGGCCCTGGCGAACGAAAATTTCCGGCGCGATAAGCGCTGCCAGCACAGCCGGCGGCACGTAACCAAGAACCGTTTGCATGCGTCGCCCGGGTTTGAACTGCGCGCCGCCGACGATGAAGGACAGGCGCAGAGCAAACGTCGCCAGTCCGCAAGCGACGATGACCAACAATAACCAGAGATCATCGTTCATGCGTGTTTGCTCCCGTCAAAGCGCCGGCAGGCCATCCCCGCCAGCATTCCCGCCAGCGCCGCCGCCATAATCCAGAGTTTGTGCGGCATACCTTGCGCCAGCAAGGCCACACTGGCCGCCACGGCAGCCGCGACAAACTCGCTGCGACGACGCAAGGCAGGCACCAGCAAAGCAATAAAAGTCAGCGCAATCGAGAAATCGAGCGCCCAACCGGAAGGAATGGTCGCTCCGATTAATACACCGGCCACTGTCGAAAGTTGCCAGCCAAGCCACAGCGTAAAGCCGGTGCCGAACAGGAACCAGTGACGCATCGGGTTAACCGGCCCAAGCATCAGCCGGCCGATGGCAGCGGCGTAAGCCTCGTCGGTCAGCAGATAGGCCAGCAGCATTTTCCAGCGCAAGGGCAATCCGGTCAGAAACTGGGCAACGCTGGCGCTGTAGAGCATATGGCGCAGATTGACGACGCCGACCGTGCCTCCGATCACCGCCACCGGAACCTGCGCGCCCCACAACTGCGCGAACACGACTTGTGACGAGCCGGCAAACAGCAGCGAAGACATCGCGATCACGGCCCACGCCGGCAATCCGGCCTGCAAACCCAGCACGCCATAAACCAATCCGAACGGCACGACGCCGAGCAGTATGGGCAGCTCCATGCGCACGCCACCTGCCAGCTCCTGCCGCCAGTTTGCCCCGTCCAGATGCGCCCAGCGCGCCCCACCATCGCTCATGCACTATCCCTTCAATTGATCACATCCACGCAACCCGCATGGATAGGCCTTCTCCAGAGGCATACGCTCAAGTAGATGGCCGGTTTGGCCAAGAACTTGAATACGGCCTGACGATTACTCAGCGATATTTTTCTTCTTGGCGGTATCGTTGGAAACCTTCAGATACTTGAATGTACCGAGCGCCCTCGCCAGCAGTTTTCCGTTCGGATCAGTCACACGACCCTCGCAGAAACACATCGATTTTCCCCCGCCCGTCGCCTCCGCTTCGGCAATGACGGTACCGCTTGCCGGCGCCAGGAAACTCACCGAGATATCGACAGTAACCACAGTGTTTTTGAAGTCACTCCGTGACACCGCCGCGCTAGCCATAGCGACATCAAGCAGCGTCATGATCACGCCGCCATGAAACCCGTCGTAGAGATTACGCAGTTGCGGTTGTAACTCCAGTGTCAGACGCGCCTTCCCGTCTGCGACGGATTCCCGCTTAGCCCCGAGCAAATCGAGAAACGGGATGGGTACAAATGGATATGCTGTTCTTGGCTCTTGATCTTCAGGTGTTGATGACATTGCAAAGGCCTTCCAGTCTTGGTGGCTCCGGGGACGGGATATCCCCGCAAACAACGTGTGGCAAGTTTAACAAAACAGAGTGGTCATGAGTTTCATATGCCGTGGCGAACTCCCACCTCAAAATCAGCATGATCCTATAAAACGCAGTTGAAACCGCTATCAACATGCCCCGAAGGAAACACCCGTGGGGTGCGGAGATCACAGAGCCACAGAGCACACGGAGGTAAAACGAGGCTCACCTTGCGGGTGATTGATCAATTGCACGTAAGCCTTTGTCCTCCAGTGGCATTTCCTTCGGGACAACCGGGCACTCGGTAAGCCGATTACAGGTGGGCAAGCAACGGCCTATGCCTTGGCGCTGCGCCAATCGGGTAACCCAGCTCAGGCCGTTCAAGTGCTGGAAACAGAATTGCGGCGATCGCGCACCTTGAACAGTACGACCATTCAAGTTAGAGCAGCTCTGGCCTCAGCCTACGCGGCTAACCAACAAATTAACCAGGCGGCGGCGGTTCTGGCACCGTTGCGGGGGCGGCAAGATTCGCGTCTGGCACTCGCCCGGGCGCTCAACGA
>JBBRDR010000055.1:0-18316 GCA_038203745.1 Burkholderiales bacterium
GGCATAGCTCCGGTAATGCTCGCGCACCGAGCCGTCGGCGGCATATTTCTCATCGTAGGCGGTTTTCATGGCAAACCTTTAGTCATTGATCAGAATTGTTACTACTCCAATGCACAAATCGCGCCAAATTAATTTTTATCGTTGAATCATAGGGTTAATACAATACAATAAAAACCAATGCACTATGAAAGTGCGCAACGCCTTATATTGGTGCGAGCACAGATATTCTTCAGTCGATGATTTGACACGATATCCTTAACGAGTTCCTATGTCGAATCGTAATAAATCAATGAGCATGGCCACCAAAATTATCGAAGTCCGTATCCCGAAATACCCCGAGTGCTGGGAATCCTGTGGCAATTGCAGAAGCAGCGACATCATCGTCGATGATGTACTGGTTCTGCCGGGCGACATCGTTCAGCGTGATGATACCCTGATCGTGCTGGAAACCGGCAAGGTCGCCCTAGACATACCGGCTCCGTATGCCGGGAAGGTGGTCGAATTGCTGGTTGCCCCTGGCGACAAGGTTGTCGAGAAGCAAATATTCCTGACACTTGAGCAACTTTCTGACTGACGTCGCTCAGACGCCCGACACATCAAGTTCAAATTTGTGACGATCAAGCCAATGAAAAATCGCTTCTGGTACTTGCTTACTGCCTTTTTTTTGTTGTGCGCCCTTTCCGCTTGTTCCGGCAGGAAATATGATGCAATCCCTTCCGGAACAAAGGTGCTGGTTATCGGTGACAGTATCACGGCGGGCTTCGGGCTTGCTCCGGAGCAGGCGTGGACAACAAAGCTGGCCGCCGACACAGGATGGCAGGTCATCAATGCCGGCATCAGTGGCGACACGACATCGGGCGGCGCCGCCCGATTGCCAGCATTGCTCGACGAAAATCAACCGCTTGTGGTCATCATTGAACTTGGCGGGAACGACATGCTGCGCCGTCAGCCGGCATCAGGCATCACCAAAAACCTTGGCGAGATGGTCGAACAGATACAACATCGTGGCGCAAAGCCGATCCTGATGGCGGTTCCAAAACCCAGTGTCGCAGGTGTCGTGTTTTCCAGTCTCTCGGACGCGCCGCTCTACGCCGAAATTGCCAGAACGAAAAATATTCCGCTGATCGAAGGCGTACTTTCCAATACGCTTTCAAATCCCGAACTCAAACTCGACGAGTTGCATCCAAACAGCGCAGGACATCAGCGCATAGGCAAGGAAACAGCCAACGCACTGCGCAAACTCGGTCTCGTGCGCTAGTCCGTCAGGCAAGGGTACAATGACGGCATTATCTTGCCAGGAGCGCCCTATGAGCCGCAGCAGCAATGTCTCTCTCGTTCTGACCGCCATCGGCGATGACCGTCCAGGGCTTGTCGAACGGCTAGCTACCGCCATCAGTCAGCACAAAGGCAACTGGCTGGAGTCATCGATGTCGCACCTGTCCGGGAAATTCGCCGGGATTGTTTGCGTCAGCATCCAAGAAACCCAGCTTGAATCGCTGAAGGCGGCGCTTGCCACACTGCCCGGCCTGCGCATCACTTCGGAAGTGTCTGAATCATCAGGATCCAGCATTGGCGGCCGACGACTCAAACTTTCACTGGTGGGACATGACCGTATCGGTATCGTCCGTGAGGTATCCCAAGTTCTCGCCCGCCACGCCGTCAACGTTGAAGATCTCAGCACACATACTGCCAGCGCGCCGATGTCAGCTGAAATTCTTTTTCATGCCACTGCTGAGTTGACCGCCTCGTCATCGCTTGATGCGCGTGTACTTACCAGCGAACTGGAGCAGATTTCCAACGACATGATGGTCGATATCACGCTGGACGAAACCATTCGCACCTGATAAACATGATGACTCAAGTGCCATGCATCAGCCTTGGCGTGGCGGCGTGTCGCCCGGACGAGTGGCACACTCCGCCTTTAGTGCTTCGTGTCTGGCCTTAGAATTCCGACTAACTGCTTTATCTTCAATCCAGAAATAAAAACATGGCTCAATACGTATTTACAATGAACCGCGTGGGTAAGATCGTTCCGCCCAAGCGTCAGATCATCAAGGACATTTCCCTTTCTTTTTTCCCGGGGGCGAAGATCGGCCTGCTTGGCCTTAACGGCTCGGGAAAATCGACCGTGCTGCGAATCATGGCCGGTGTCGACACTGACATCATTGGTGAAGCGACGCCGATGCCCGGCCTGCACATCGGCTACCTGCCGCAGGAACCGCAACTTGATCCAGAATTGAATGTACGTCAGGAAGTCGAGTCCGGCATGGGAGAAGTCATGCAGGCACAGGAGAAACTCGAAGCTGTTTACGCCGCCTACGCGGAAGAAGATGCTGATTTCGATAAGCTGGCTGAGGAACAGGCGCGGCTTGAAGCCATTATTGCTGCAGCCGGCTCCGATCTGGCCAGCCAGCTTGAACTCGCGGCGGATGCACTGCGTCTGCCGCCGTGGGACGCTTCGATCAAGACCTTGTCCGGCGGCGAGAAGCGCCGTGTGGCGCTATGCAAGCTGCTGCTTTCCAAGCCAGATATGTTGCTGCTCGATGAGCCAACCAACCACTTGGACGCCGAATCAGTCGAGTGGCTAGAGCAATTCCTCGTGCGCTTCCCGGGCACCGTCGTCGCCGTCACCCACGACCGTTACTTCCTCGACAACGCCGCCGAGTGGATTCTCGAACTCGACCGCGGTGAAGGCATCCCGTGGAAAGGCAACTACTCAAGCTGGCTGGAGCAGAAGGAAGCCCGCCTGGAAACTGAATCAAAACAGGAATCCGGCCGCATCAAGACGATGAAGCAGGAACTGGAATGGGTACGGCAGAACCCAAAAGCACGGCAAGCCAAGAGCAAGGCGCGCTTGTCCCGCTTTGAGGAACTGTCCAGCGTCGACTATCAGAAACGCAACGAAACGCAGGAAATCTTCATCCCGGTCGGTGAGCGCCTGGGCGGCAAGGTCATCGAATTCAAAGATGTCAGCAAAGCCTTTGGCGACCGGTTGTTGATCGATAAGCTCTCATTCAACGTGCCGCCCGGTGCCATCGTCGGCATCATCGGCCCGAACGGTGCCGGCAAATCGACGCTCTTCCGCATGCTCACCGGCCAGGAAAAACCGGATTCAGGTGAAGTCGACATTGGCACGACGGTCAAGCTCGCCTACGTGGATCAAAGCAGAGATTGCCTCGATGGCAACAAAACCGTGTTCGAGGAAATCTCCGGAGGTTCGGACATCCTTACCGTCGGCAAGTATGAAACCCCGGCGCGTGCTTACATTGGCCGCTTCAACTTCAAAGGATCGGACCAGCAAAAATTCGTCGGCCAACTCTCGGGCGGGGAACGCGGCCGTCTGCACATGGCCAAAACACTGATTGCCGGCGGCAACGTCCTGCTGCTTGACGAACCATCCAACGACCTCGACGTGGAAACCCTGCGTGCACTGGAAGACGCCCTGCTCGAATTCGGCGGCAGCGTCATGGTTATCTCACACGACCGCTGGTTCCTCGACCGTATCTGCACCCATATCCTCGCTTGCGAGGGTGAATCACAGTGGAGTTTCTTCGCGGGCAACTACCATGAATACGAAGAAGACAAGGTGAAACGTCTGGGTGAAGAAGGCGCCAAGCCCAAGCGGATTCGCTATAAACCAATCACCCGTTAAAACGGTTCAGCCAATGGAAAAGGCCCACTGCTAAGCGGGCCTTCTTTTCCTGCTTCCCTAAAACCGATACATCGCCGGCAATCAGTGGATTCCTGCAAGCCTGATGCGCATCATGCGAAACAGGCCATCAATCAGTGATCTGCCCGGAGGCTGGCAGAAAATGCAACTTCCATGCTTTCCGGAAACTGGAACTTGGTAAAAGCTCGATGAATCTCGGCTTCATTCACACCGGCGCTGTGATCCTGAAAGCGGATACCGAGCGGGCGGCCATTAGATGCCAGGGTAGAAAAGGCGAAGCGCCAACGCTGGACTTCAGCCAGACGCTCACGCAATTCACGTTCATTACTGATCGCCACACCGGCTTGTTTCAAAGAATCCAGGAACTCGTCAAAGGATTCGGTACTCAGACTGCCCATGTTCAACTCCGTTTGGTTCGGTGGAAGCCCACCATGCCCTAATAACGCGCCTTACTGAAAGCGGTTGACACAATATTTCAAGTAGTTGAGCAATAGGGATCATATCCCGTAAAAATTACAGAGAAGCTTTTACATCAATGACTTACAATAACAGCCTCTGCCAAACTTGCCCTCAATGACCTCTAGCCGAAATTTTCTGGAGCTTCTTGCTCCAGCCAAAAACGCCGAATTTGGCATCGAAGCCATCAACCACGGTGCCGATGCCGTTTATATCGGCGGCCCGGCCTTTGGTGCGCGTGCCAACGCTGGCAACCCGGTTACGGATATCGAGCGGCTGGCCAGGCACGCCCACCAGTTCAACGCCCGCGTCCTAGTGGCCTTGAACACCATCCTCCGGGACGATGAACTGAACGACGCCCGACGCCTGATCTGGCAGGTTTATGAGGCCGGCGCCGATGCGTTAATCGTGCAAGACATGGGTCTGCTCGAACTTGATCTGCCGCCGATCCAGTTGCACGCCAGTACCCAAACCGACATCAGGACGTCTGAAAAAGCACGATTTCTTGAGGACGTTGGTTTCTCGCAGATAGTGTTGGCACGCGAACTCTCGCTCGAACAGATTCGAAAGATTTCCGCGCAAACCACCACCACTCTGGAGTTTTTCGTGCATGGCGCGCTTTGCGTGAGCTACAGCGGCCTGTGCAATATCAGCCATGCCCAAACCGGGCGCAGCGCCAACCGCGGTGATTGCTCCCAAGCTTGCCGGTTGCCCTATTCGCTGGCCGACGAGGACGGCCAGGTTATTGCCGAAGACAAGCATCTGCTGTCGATGAAAGATAACGATCAGAGCAGTAATCTGCGGGCGCTGATCGACGCCGGCATCAGTTCCTTCAAAATCGAAGGTCGCCTGAAGGACTTGGCTTACGTCAAGAACATCACCGCGCATTACCGCCAGCAACTCGATGAAATAATGGGTGATTTACCGGACTACCGACGCACATCGTCAGGGCGAAGCACCTTCCTGTTTACCCCGCAGCCGGAAAAAACCTTCAACCGGGGTTCTACCGATTATTTCGTGAACGAACGCAAAGGAGACATCAGCGCTTTTGAATCGCCAAAATTCGTCGGCGTACGAATCGGCGAAGTTATCAAACGCGGACGCGATAGTTTCGATGTCAGCAGCGACCTTCCGCTGCACAACGGCGACGGAATCACCTACTACACGGCCGATGGCGAACTCGCGGGCATGCGCATCAATCGTGCAGAACCGGAAGGCTTAGGCTTCCGTCTTTTCCCGACGCTGAGCGACGGCAAACTGCCGGCTGACCTTCTGACGGGTTGCACGATCTACCGCAATCGGGATCAAGAATTCGAACGCCTGCTGGAAAAAAAATCCGCTGAACGGCGCATCCCGGTGAGCATGTGCTTTGAAGAAACAACGGATGGCTTCGTATTACACATCACCGATGACCAGGGTGTTAGTGCTTCCGCCAAATTGCACCATGCCAAGGAGCCTGCGCAGAACACCGAACGGGCGCTATCCACACTGCGGGAAAACCTCGGCAAGCTCGGCACGACCATTTATAGCGTCCAAACGATTGAGTTGCCCAAAGACACGGCCTGGTTCATACCCTCATCCGCTCTCAACACGTTGCGCCGCGCCGCAATCGAAGCGTTAGACAGCGCGCGGGTTGCCGCCTTCAAACGGCCTGAACGCCGCACGGCCATTGAACCTCCCGCGCCCTACCCGGAAGACACGCTCAACTATCTAAGTAACGTGTTCAACGAAAAAGCCCGCGCATTCTACGCAAAGCACGGTGTCAGAATCATTGAGCCGGCCTATGAGTGCCAAGAGGAAAAAGGCGATGTATCGCTGATGATTACCAAACACTGTCTGCGATACTCCTTCAATCTCTGCCCCAAACAGGTCAAGGGTATCCGCCCGGACCCGATGATTCTGATGAACAGCAATGAAAAACTGACGCTGCGCTTTGACTGTAAACCCTGCGAAATGCACGTCGTCGGCAAATTGAAGAAAAACCGGACGATTCAGTTGACCGTGAAGTAGCGACTAGTAGTGCGGGGGTATTTCATCACGCAGATTGCGCGGCTCCACCGGCTCGGCACTGGCTTGCATCTGGCCGTAAAGATGGCGTAACTGCGCCTGCAATAGATCAATTTGCTCTTGCTGCCGATAGACTGTTCGATTGAGTTCCTCAAGCAGATCGTCGGTCAGGCTCGCTTTGATTTCCAGCTCGGTCAGGCGGTCTTTCATGGCTTGATCTTTCAGCTTAAGTTTCGATTCGGTTGTAACTCATGCGGCGCAAGGTAGCACGTCTGCTGGCTGACAGACTATAATTCCCGAATCTCAGGAACAAGGAAAAATGAATGCCGCTCGTACCTTGCCGTGCTTGTGAACATCAGGTTGACACATCGGCTCTCGCCTGCCCCCGATGCGGCGCCACTGACCCGGCAAAAAAGATCAGCCGGCAGAAGCGCAATGCAATCATCTCGGTTGTTCAATTCATCTTCTGGGTCAGCCTGCTCAGCTTTGGTGGCTGGCACGTGTGGCACACTGTCATTCCAATGGTTAAACAATATATCGTCAAGCCACAGCCAGAACAGATCACGCCCCAGGAGCCCGCAGTCCGCTAGCAAGCATTTTTCACTTACTCCGCCTTCAGATTCGCTTTATCAATTTTCGTACTGAGCATTATCTGGCGTGTCTGCGGCGTTTCCAGGCTGATCCTGCCGAGTTTTCCGTCGCGATAATCCTGCAGGAGAACCATCGAAGCCTTCTCGAAATCAGGTTCGCCGCCACGCATGAGCAGGCCGCGCCGTCGCGCAACGCCCTCAACGACAGCGACGCTATCCATTCCATCCACCGAAAATCCGTAGCGCGCCGCAAGCTGTACCGGGTAACGCAGCAGCAGCAGCCCGGCCAGAAAAACAGCCACTTCCTCATCGATAATGGCGTTGCGGCCGATGGCATGGCTCGCGGCGAGCATCCAGCCATCGCTTTCATGCTCGATCTTCGGCCACATCAGCCCCGGCGTATCGACAATCGAATGGCGGACGCTGATCTGGTGAATCTGCTGCGACTTGGTTACCGCCGGCTCGTCACCGACCTTGGCAATCTTGCGTTTGACCAGCGCATTCATCAGAGTCGATTTACCAACGTTGGGAATGCCCATGATCATCATGCGCAACTGTTTGGTGTTTTCGTTACGATGCGGCGCAAGGCTCTGGCACAATGCTGGGAGGCGCGCCACCTCACGTTGATTCTTGCTCGATACGGCCACGGCTTTCACACCATCCTGCCGGTTGTAGTAGTCGATCCAGGCTTTAGTGGCTTCCGGATCAGCCAGATCAGACTTGTTGAGCACCTTGAGACAGGGGCGTTGCCGGAACAGGCGGAGTTCACGAACAATCGGATTGGTGCTGGCTTCTGGCAGGCGTGCATCGACCACCTCGATTACCACATCGACTGACGCCATTGTTTCGGCCGCTTTTTTGCGCGCCGAGGTCATGTGACCTGGGTACCACTGAATGGCCATGAAAATTCCGCTACTCTGAAAAGATCGCCATTATCCCATTTGTTGGGGCACTTCACGGCATAAGGTCTAAAATGGACGGCTCATGAAAAATCACGTCGCCCCCCCCATCCCTGAAATCCGTCCCGATCAGTCTGTCGAACTGCTCAAGGAACTGCATATCCTGACGCGTGACGGCAAGCTCAACCAAGATAGCCGGCGCAAGCTGAAACAGGTCTATCATCTGTTCAATTTCATCGAGCCACTACTCACCGAATTACAGACAGACAAGACCGGCCTGACGCTGGCTGATCATGGTGCCGGCAAATCGTATCTGGGATTTATCCTTTACGACCTGTTCTTCAAAGCCAAAGCTGACGGCCATATTTTCGGCATTGAGACCCGTCCGGAACTGGTTGAAAAGTCCTGCGAACTGGCTCAACGTCTTCACTTTGAGCGCATGAGCTTCCTCAATCTGACGGTCGATGAATCCATCCAGTCAGCGGCCCTCCCTAAACAAATCGACATCGTCACCGCCTTGCATGCCTGCAATACCGCCACCGACGACGCCATTCGTTTTGCCCTGCGCAAACAGGCTAAATTTATCGTTCTGGTGCCTTGCTGCCAGGCCGAGGTCGCGGCTATTCTGCGTCAAAACAAGAATGCCTCATTTGCAAAAACGCCGCTTTCGGAACTCTGGCGACACCCGATCCACACCCGTGAATTCGGCAGTCAGCTCACCAATGCACTGCGCTGCCTGCAGCTTGAAGCACACGGTTATCAGGTAACCGTCACCGAACTTGTCGGTTGGGAACATTCGATGAAAAACGAATTGATCATTGCCCGACAAACCGGCCAAGTACGCAAGAATGCCGAAGAGCGACTGGAGGCGATCTTGCATGAACTCAATCTGGATGAATTGCGCGATCGTTTTATCCTCTCCAGAAAAAGCAATACCGCGCACTTACCAGAAACAGGGGAATAGCGTGGAAAACTGGATTACCCGTATCGTCGCCACCCTCTGCGCCACTGGCAGCTGGGCCTTGCTCTGGACGCTTGGGGTGTTTGTTGCTGTGCCCTGGAACGAAGGACGCATGCTGTCACTTAACCGGATTGAACTTCAGGTTATTGCCGTCCCGCTGTTGATCGGACTGGCCGTAGGCTGGGGAGCATTGCACATCTTCGCAATTGCTGATCGCAAGGCAAACCCCAAGATTTATACGGTAATTTGCGTTGTGATGGTCTTACTTAGCATCGCCGCCGTGAATGGTGGGATATCGTGGACTCAGGCACGAATCAATCCGACTTCACTAAAACTCAAGTAAAAACAGCCTGACAACACACTAGGCGGTCGTATTGACTCGCGTACCGACCGTCTGCCCGTTGGTATTAACCGTAGGCCGAGATTTTTCTGCTTCGTCACGAGAGCCGGATGCAGCCTCACGCTCATCCACAGGCGGTGGCTTTTGTTCCTGCTGAGATTGCCGGGCTTGCTGAGCCTGTTGCGCCTGCTGGGTTTGTTGCGCCTGTTGCGCCTGTGCAGCCGCATTGAGGCTTGAAGAAACTGAACCGACTTCCATGATTGACTCCTCCGACCACGGGATTAGTCAATCCCGACAAGCTCATCATAGACCTTTCTTGCAGCGTTTGCTCAAATAGCCGATAGTTAACATGATTCATGTTTTGAATAAAAACAGGGAACGTATCCCACACTAATTCTCCGAGGTCGATCATGAAAACCAGAACCCGACGCTGGGTGCTGATCACTGTCAGTATGTTTATTATTTGGTTGATTGCCGGATTTTTCGCATTCCAGTTCGCCGTTCATTCTCTCAAAGCGCAAATTGAAAAATCGCTTGGACCCCAAAGCGAAGTCAAGGAAATCAAGGTCGGCCTGACCGGCGTTGAAATCATCGGCGTTCGTGTTCGTGCGCCGAAAAACCCGGACAAATACGGCGCATGGCCGTCCGAAGACAGGCTTCGTGCCGAACGTATCCTGATCACGCCCTCCATTCTGGATTTACTCACCGCCAAGATGGTTTTGCGCGGCATCCGGGTCGAAGGTGCCTACATTTCGATGCTGCGCGCCAAAGACGGCCAAATGCATGTACTGCCCGGCCTGCTCGAAAGTTCGACGCCAGCGGCAAGCGAATCGGGCAAGAGCAGCGCGAAAGAAGCCGGCAGCGTGCAGCCCATCAGCATCGGCAAAATCGAACTGGTCAACGCCACCATCGAGTTTTTTGACGCCACAATTCGAAACCCTCCACACAAACTCAGGCTTGAGCAGATCAACGCCACGATCGGCAAGCTGCAATTACCTGAACTTAAAGGTTTTAGCACGATCGATCTGGTCGGAATCATCAAGGGCGTGCGACAGGATGGCAAGCTGTCGATCAGCGGGCAAATCGAACCGGCTACCAAGGAATCAGGATTGTCGACTCACCTGAAGGGTGTTGATCTGGTAACACTGCAACCCTACTTGATCAAAGCCACCGAAAGCGGTGTCAAAAAGGGAACACTTGACCTCGACCTCAAATCGAACGTTCATAAAGGCTTGCTGAACGCTCCCGGCACACTGACGCTCAGCAATCTGGAACTGGCCTCATCAACCTCGTCCGGAACGATCATGGGCATGCCGCGCAACGCGGCCATCAGCATGATGAAAAACAAGGACGGAAAAATCTCGGTGAAATTTGTTCTCGAAGGTAACATCAATGATCCACACTTCTCGCTCAATGAGAACCTGAGCACCCGAATCGGCACATCGGTTGCCAATACCCTCGGTATCAGCATCGAAGGCCTGGCCAAGGGGGTTGGCGGCGTCGGAAGCAGCACGGCCAAAGCCATTGGTGATTCATTCGGCAAATTGCTCGGAAAATGAAATTTGGGTTTATCATTCCATGTGCACCTTCCTGAACCGTTAACTCAAGGAGCAAGCATGCCATACCACTTCAATGCACGTCGTACCCTTTCCCTGCTCGTTATCGGACTCGCTACCGCCGGCCTGGCAGGGAGCGCACTGGCCGCCGACATGCCCAAACGAAAATCTGGGTTATGGGAAATCAACATGCGCAACAATGGCTCACCGAGCATGGGCCCAATCCAACAGTGCGTCGACCAGAACACCGACAACCTGATGCAGCAAAAAGCCAAGGAGCATACGCAGGATTGCAGCGTCATGGATGTCAAACCCTCGGGCAACAAAGTGACCGTTCACTCCGTCTGCAAGATGGATGGTTCGACAGCGACCACAGACGGCGTGTTCGAAGGCGCTTTTGATTCCAGCTACAAGGGAACAATGAAAACGAAATTCAGTCCGCCCATGCACGGCATGAGTGAATCCAACATGGCGTTGGACGCGCGCTGGCTTGGCCCCTGCAAGCCCGGCCAGAAACCCGGAGATGTGATCATGCCGAACATGGGCGGTATAAACATCAACGAGATGATGAAAGACCCGAAAATTCAGGAAATGATGCGGAAGCAACAACAGCAGCGCTAGCTTGCACAGGGAAGTGGCTCCCCGCTGGAGTCACTTTTACTGTCCGCAAACACGTTCCGGATCAACCCGAACTGATCCGCCTTCTCCCGTAATCAGCATCTCACCGTCCTGAATCATGCACTGCAGACTCATGTTGCGACTGGCCAGCGCCGCCAGCGCCTGCGTGCTTTCTGTCGGAATTCTGAAGACCGTGAGATTGGGGAGTTTTTCCAGCGTTGCGCGGTTCTGATCCCACCACATTTCCGCCACACGTCCGCCATAGGTAAAGGCCACCACGCGCTCAGCACGTCCGGAAGCCTTGCGCAGCCAGCGTTCATCGGGCTGCCCGACGACGATCCACAGATCAATGACCCCCGTTAATTCCTTGAGCCAGAGATCGGGCTCCTCGTCAGTCGAAAGGCCTTTACCGAAAACCAGCGACTCGTCCGCAAAACGCATGAAAGCCAGCAGACGAACCATCATGCGTACGTCGTTCTCTGAAGGATGACGAGCGAGCGTCAGCGAAAAGTTCTCGTAAACGTTGCGATCCATATCCGCAACCGAGAGATCCACCTTGAAAATCGTTGCTTTGAGCGCCATGAAGTCTGCTTTGTATCCTGCGGTAACAGTGACAAGTCCGGTTACATTTTCTTACATGACGCAAGACTGGCGTAACTCGGGAATGAACGAAGGCCGCTATACTAACGGAAAATTAGACTTGACTACGGACCCATGCGGCGACATCCCCTATTGCTGACCCTTGCCATCCTCGCCAGCGCTCTTGCAACTGAGGTGATGGCTTTTGGATCGATTGATCCATTTAGCACCGAGGCGATCACGCCGCCCCGGCCACTCCTCTTCACGACCGAAGAACCGGCCTACGTTCCCTGCAAAATGCCATCAGCGGGTACCACTTACGGGGTGATTGAAGTCGTAGATCTGGCGCTGTGCCAGAACCCGACAACCCATGAGGCTTGGGCCAATGCTCGCGCTCAAGCGGCACAAGTTGGTATTGCACAGTCGATTTATTTGCCTAACCTTGACGGCAAGATCAGCGCCAGCCAGATTCGGAGCAACGCCGACAATACCAATCAGCGCAACGCCTCTCTAACACTCTCGTGGCTGCTCTATGATTTTGGCGCACGATCGGCCAATCTGGAAAACGCCCGCCAGCTGCTCAGCGCCGCGGTTTCAACGCTCGACTCAACAGTTCAAAACATCTTCCTCTCCGCACTGCAGTCCTACTACAACACTCAAGCCGCCCGGGCTGCGGTGGTGGCCGCTGTGCAAAACGAAAAAGCGGCCCGGGAAAGCCTGACCGCTGCCGAAGTACGCTACAAAGTGGGTACTGGAACGCCAGCCGACCGCTTGCTGGCCCAAACGGCCTGGTCGCAGTCCACGCTCAATCGCATCAAAACCGAGGGTATTCTTAAAAATGCGTACGGCACGTTGGCCAACGTTATGGGTATGGATGCCAACCAAGCCTTGATACTGGACGACATTCCTGACGCAAAGCCTGACGCCACATTTGAACGCGACATCGAGGCGCTGATCACCGACGCACGCCAAAGCCGCCCCGACCTCAAGGCCGCCGAAGCACGCGTCAATGCGGCTCAAGCAAACGTCAATTACACCCAGGCTTCCGGCATGCCGAAGCTTTCACTCGGCGCCGGGCCAACCTGGCTCGATACCGGCAACATCACCAACAACGCCAGTTCGGTTGGACTGACACTGACCCTGCCGATTTTTTCCGGATTCAATACGACGTATCAGGTTCGTTCTGCTCAAGCCAAGGCCGAAGCCGCCGGCGCCCAGCGTGACAACGTCCGCCTGCAAGTGGCACTGGATGTCTGGACGACCTATCAAAGCCTGACTACAGCCACGCAAACGGTCAAGACAACCGCCGACCTGCTGGCCAGCGCCGAGCAGTCCGAACGGGTCGCCCTCGGTCGTTACAAGGCCGGTGTCGGCAACATTCTCGATGTCCTCAATGCCCAGAGTGCGCTGGCCGCTGCACGTCTCCAACGCATTCAGGCCATGCTCGACTGGCATGTCTCCCGTGCTTCACTGGCGAGGGCCGTGGGCATACTCGATGGCAATTTGCTAAATCGTGTTACAGACACCAACGCAGGTGAAAGAACGCCATGAAATTGATGCTCAAGAAATCCCTGATTGTTTTTGGCGTGCTCGCATTTGCAGGCAGCGTTTTCTATTGGTACCGCAATAACGCCGCCCAATCCCCTGAGCAGCGCTACAAGTTGCAAGCCATTGAAAAAGGTGACCTGACACAAACCGTATCAGCCAATGGCACACTGAATCCGGTGGTGCTGGTCAACGTTGGCACACAGGTCTCCGGCACGGTGACCAAACTCTATGTTGACTTCAACGACAAGGTTGAGAAAAACCAGCCCTTGCTTGAACTTGACCGCTCACTACTTGCTGCACAGGCGCGGCAATCTGCGGCTAGTATCGGCAACATCAAGGCCACATTGGAACTGGCGCGGGCCAACGAAGTCCGAATGAAGGCACTGTTCGAGGAAGAATACGTTTCACGTCAGGAACTGGAACAAGCCCAGCAGGCGCGCAAATCGGCCGAAGCCCAGCTTGCCCAAGCCCAAGCGGCGGCCGACAAGGATCAGGTCAACCTTAATTACACGACCATTCGCTCCCCGGTTTCCGGCATCGTGGTCGACCGCGTCGTTGATCTCGGACAAACCGTTGCTGCCAGCTTACAGACGCCAACCCTGATCAAGATCGCACAGGATCTCTCCGAAATGCGCATTGATTCGAGCTTCGCCGAGGCTGATATCGGCAAGATCAAGGAAGGCCAGAAAGTGCGTTTTACCGTTGACGCATTTCCTAATCGCAAGTTCGAGGGCGAAGTACAGCAGATTCGACTTAATCCGATAACCCAACAGAATGTCGTGACCTACAACGTGCGTGTCTCGCTGCAGAACCCGGAGCAGATTCTCCTGCCGGGGATGACCGCCTACGTCACCATCGGTGTAGCCAATCGCGACGATGTCCTGATAGCGCCCAATGCAGCTTTGCGTTTCAAACCGGATGCCAGCGAAAAAGTCGCCGAAAAGCCAACGCCGGGCAACCCACCGGCAGGCGGCGAACAAAAACGACCCGGTGAGGGACGGGGGAAAAAGCGTGACACCAGCAGCGGTACGGTCTACATCGTCGAAGGTGGCGAGATAAAACCGGCCAGCGTCCAACTGGGTATCACCGACAACCGCAACACTGAAATCGTTGGTGGCGATCTCAAAAGCGGTGACAAGGTCATCGTCGGCGAGAATCCGACCAACGCATCCGGCAAACCCAGCAGCGTGGGCATGAGGCTCTTCTAATGTCCGCAGCGGTTATCCGCGTTACCGGGCTTGCCAAGTCCTACGTCACAGCGGCTGGGCTGTTTCCGGCGCTTAAAGGCGTTAACCTGACCATCGAGCGTGGCGAGTTCGTCGCCATCATGGGCCCCTCGGGTTCCGGAAAATCGACCTTCATGAATCTTCTCGGCTGCCTTGATACGCCGACGGATGGCGACTATTACCTTATTGAACGTAACGTCGCACACATGCCAAGCGATGAGTTAGCCAGACTGCGCAACCGCACCATTGGTTTTGTCTTTCAGGGATTCAATCTGCTGCCGCGTATGAACCTTGAAGACAACGTCGCCCTGCCTCTCGTCTATTCGCACATTGAACGCGAGCCGCGCCGTGAACTTGCGCGCCAGATGCTCGCCAGGGTTGGCCTTGAAGGCTATGCAAATTCTCTGCCGGCACGAATTTCCGGCGGCCAGCAGCAGCGCGTCGCCATTGCCCGAGCGTTGATCAATACGCCACAACTCATTCTCGCCGACGAACCGACCGGCAACCTCGATAGCCACACCAGCGAGGAGATCATGGCGCTCTTCGAGGAGCTCAACAACGAAGGCATCACCATTGTTCTGGTTACCCACGAGGCCGACATCGCCGCCCATGCCAAACGACAAGTGCGTTTTCTTGACGGTCACATCGTGAGCGACATACTCACACCGGGCAAAGAGGCCGCATCATGCTAGCCGCCATGTTCGGCGAAGCCTGGCATGCCATGGGCGCAAACCGCATGCGCACGGCACTGACCATGCTCGGCATGGTCATCGGTGTGGGTTCGGTGGTGCTCATGATGGCCATCGGTCAGGGGGCGCAATACGCCGTGGCGCAGACGATCAGCACCATGGGCAGCAACCTCTATATCGTAATTTCTGGCTCAACCAGCGCCAGCGGCGTACGCACCGGCAGCGGCTTTGGTCCTACGCTCAATGTTGCCGATGCCGAGGCCATCACCGAACTTGACGACATCACCCATGTTGCCCCGATACATCAGGGAACACAGCAACTGGTTTATGGCGCCAAGAACTGGAGCGCAAGTATCGTTGGCACAACGCCCTCCTACTTAGATGCCCGTGCCTGGTCAATCATCAGTGGCTACGCCTTCAGCGAATCCGATGTGCGCTCGGCAACGCGTGTCGCGCTGGTCGGTATAACCGTTGTCGAAAACCTTTTTGACAAAGAGGATCCGATTGGCAAAACGATCCGTATTCGTCAAACGCCCTTTGTCATCATCGGCGTGCTCGGGGCCAAAGGGCAAAACCTCGACGGGCGCGATCAAGACGATACCGTAATCATTCCGCTCACCACCGCTCAACGTAAAGTCTTCGGTGTACCCTTTGCCGGCTCGGTGCGCACCATCGTCTTGCAGGCAAGTTCAGCCGAAGCCATGCCCGCTGTTGAAAAATCAGTCACCGCCCTGCTCCGTCAGCGTCACCGGATCCGCGAAGATGCGGATAACGATTTCTATATCCGCAACCTAGCGGCGGCAGCGGATTCCGCCGCCGAGACGACCCGCGTCATGTCATTGCTGCTTGGCGCCATCGCCTCAGTATCGCTGCTTGTGGGTGGCATTGGCATCATGAATATCATGCTCGTTTCGGTTACCGAACGGACGCGCGAAATAGGCATACGCATGGCCATCGGCGCGCGCCAGAAGGATATCCTTACCCAGTTCCTGCTCGAAGCGATCATGATTTCAATTGCCGGCTGCCTGATCGGCCTGATCCTCGGCGTCGGCGGTGCCCTGCTGGTGAATGTCATCACCGACATGGTAATTGTTATTTCCGGCGGATCAGTCATCGTGGCCTTTGTTGTGGCTGCCGGTGTTGGCGTATTCTTTGGTTTTTACCCGGCACGCAAGGCCGCCGCCCTCGACCCGATTGAAGCACTACGTTACCAGTAGGATAGCCATGCCCGTCTATAGTCTCGGAACCCATACCCCACAAATCGACCCGCAATCGTGGATCGCCCCCAACGCGACCGTCATCGGGCAAATTCATCTGGCCCGCAACGCCTCGATCTGGTGGAACGTGACGTTGCGCGGCGACAAGGATCTGATCAGCATCGGTGAAGACAGTAATGTCCAGGACGGCTCCGTGCTGCATACCGACACCAGGGTGCACCTGATTATCGGCCGTCAAGTCACCGTCGGCCACCTAGTTATGCTGCATGGGTGCACCATCGGTGATGGCTCACTGATCGGCATCGGCTCAATCCTGCTCAATAACTCTGTAATCGGGAAGAATTCGCTGGTCGGTGCCAACACGCTTATTCCTGAAGGCAAGATTTTTCCCGAGCGTTCTCTAATCATGGGATCACCCGGCAAGCTTGTACGTGAACTCACCGACGAGGAAGTCACTCGCCTGCCCGGCAGCGCTGAGCGCTATGTCAAAAACTGGCAACGCTATCAGCGCGAATTGGTACAGCTCTGATTCAACCTTAAAACCTCATTTAACACAGAGGGCACGGAGAAAAACACAGAGGATACGTAAGCTTGCGTGAAATTAGTCACTCACCCTCAGGGTGAGGATCGTTTTTCCTCTGTGTGCTCTGTGGCTCTGTGATCTCCGTGTTGAAAGTGGTTTCAACTGCGTTTTATAGGTTCAAACGACAGGAGGCACTCATGACGCGCTTTATTTTTTCTGTTCTTTTGTTACTGAGTAGCACGACTTTTTCAGCACACGCAACAGAAGTCAGTATTTTGAGCGCTGGCGCCGTCGAGCCGGGAGTGCATGCATTCGCACAGCAAGTGAAGCGCGATTTGGGCTATGACCTGAAAATCCAGTTCAACACCGCACCACAAATCGCCAAGCGCCTTGCCGAGGGTGAGATTTACGACATTCTGATTTCACCACCCGGCGTCATCGATCAGGGGATCAAGGAGGGCAAGCTTGTTGCCGGCAACCGCACACCCGTCGGTCGCGTTGGTGCCGGCATCATCGTACGCAACACCGTGCCCACACCCGACGTTACCACTGTGGACGCCATGAAGCAGACTCTTCTCAAAGCTGACTCCGTAGTCTACAACTCGGCCTCCACCGGTCTCTATCTTGACAAACTGTTCGCCAAACTGGAGTTGCTCGAAAAGATCAAGTCAAAAACAACACGCTACCCAAATGGCGCCTCGGTGATGGAACACGTGATCAATGGCAAGGGTAACGAAATTGGTTTCGGCGCAATCACCGAAATCATGCTTTACACCTCAAAAGGGCTGAAATTCGTCGGCCCGTTGCCCGCGGAAGTGCAGAATTTCACGAGCTACGATGCAGCGCTCATGCAAGGGGCGATATCTGCCGATGCTGCCAGAGACGTTTTACGCCTGCTTGCCACACCATCGGCGAAAGCAAGTTTTACTGCGGCTGGCATAGAATAATTGCAATTCAGCCAGCCGATCAAATCGCTGAAGCGACTTTTCAACTTGGGGAGCAGCACAAGGCGTTAAATGTTATCAATTTCATCCGAGATATAACAATATTGGCAAACGCTTAATTACGAATTGTTTAACTCACTTTTGTCATAGGATCAATTTGACTGTAGCGCCTGAGGCTGATTATAATTCCGCAGTTCCGTTTTAGGACTGCATTCTTCTGATCACCAACTTGATACTTTGCTTCCGCCAACTTGGGTTTAGACGTACTCATGCAAATGGCGATCAGATCGCGAACTAACATCAGGCCAACATCTCAAGAATAAAAACATAGATTTCACTTCGTTTAATTTAGCCGAGTATTTTTTAGAACCAAGCCAAGGAGTATGTATGGCAATACGCACTGAACTATTGGACGAGTTACTGGCGCGTCGCGAAGAAGCGATGGCGGGTGGCGGTCTGGACAAATACGAGAAGCGTCGCAAGAAGGGCCAGA
>JBBRDR010000056.1:0-18184 GCA_038203745.1 Burkholderiales bacterium
CATCAGGGGCAGCGCGGCAATATGATCCAGATGGGAATGCGTGATGAAGACATGGTCGATCATGGCCAGTTCGGCGAGCGAGAGATCCGCCACGCCGGTTCCCGCATCGATCAGAATGTCGTGATCAACCAGCATCGAGGTGGTGCGCAAATGGCGCCCTCCGATACCACCACTGCAGCCGAGAATTCTGACCTTCATAGGGTCTCCAATGAGCTTAGCCCGGTGTTGCGTAGAGCTTCATTTCACTTCAAATGTAGTCACACCATCCCAAGCTTCGCCTGGCGGATTGGCGCGATACAAGGCGATGCGCCTAGTGTACAGCTGATACACGTAACACGTCGGACTCATGCGCGACAAATTGTAGAGTTGCAACTCGGCCTGCTCCCAATCCTGCTGGCGATAGAGTCGCAAGGCCTGATTCCAGAGTTTAAGCTCATCCTGCATCGCCTTGTCGACCTGAGTTGCCAAACCCAGGGGCTCGAAGATCCCCACCGGTTCATCCTTACCCTTAACACGAACTCGGTCAAGTTCACGGTAAATCAACTCCTTGACCAGCGCTTTGCTGGCATCACTGACAATAATGCCGACCCCGTACTGTTTGGTCAGCCCCTCCAGCCGTGATCCAAGATTCACGGCATCGCCCATGACGGTGTAGGACTTGCGCACTTTCGAGCCCATATCACCGACAGTCATGGTGCCGGTATTGATGCCAACCCCGATATGTAACGCCGGCCATCCGCGTGCCTTGAAAGGTTCATCCAGCTTACGCAATTCAGCCTGCATCTCCAACGCCGTCAACATGGCATGGCGGGCATGCTCGGGGTCAGCCACGGGCGCCCCCCAGAAGGCCATGATCGCGTCGCCAATGTACTTGTCGAGGGTGCCCCGATTTTTCTGCACCACCTGAGTCATCGCACCCAGATACTCGTTCATCAACTGCGTCAGTTCCTTGGGGTCCAACCCTTCCGAGATACTCGTAAAGCCGCGCACATCGGAGAAAAGCACCGTCAGCTCTTCGTTCTTGCCTTCCATGCTGTATCGCTCGGGATCACGCGCCATTTCATCCACCAGCTCAGGCGGCACATATTGGCCAAAAAGCTCGGTAAATTGCCGTTTGCTGCGCGATTCAACGAAGTACCCCCAAGACATGTTCAGGGCATACAACGTGAGAATGGCCGAAACAAGCGAGGCCAAAGGCATGACCAACCCGGAAGACCACAGGAAAAAATTGAGGGCGACCACAGCCAGCAATGTCCCGAACGCCAGCAGAGTGGCACGCAATGGCGAAAGAACAGGCAATAAAAAAGCCAACAGCAAAGCGCATAACGAGAGTTGCAACACATCAGCGCCAAGCACATACGGGGGTTTCTGTTTGATCGAGGCGTCCAGCATGCCGGCAACAAGATTGGCATGAATCTCGACCCCCGCGTAGGTGCTGCCGACAGGCGTCGCCCGCAAATCCATCAAACCCGGCGCGGTCGTTCCCAGCAAAACAATTTTTCCTTTGAGTTGCTCCGGCTTCAGCCGCCCGGCCAACACATCGGCCGCCGAAAGATAACGGAAACTGCCCTGCGCTCCGCGGTAGGGAATCAGGCTGGCCACATTTTCGTCAACCGGGATGCGCAGCGTGCCGCGTCCGGTTGGTAAATCAAGCCATTCGAGGCCGCTAGAATTTCGACTCGACAGCGCACCCTCTTCCGGGAAGCCGGGAACAAGCGGTGGCTTGCCGAGCAACACCCGCACCATGGCTAACGAAAGCGATTCGTAGTACTTGCCATCGTGTTCAACCAGCATTGGAACACGACGCGTGACGCCATCAAAATCGACCATCGGGTTGAAGTGACCGGCGTTGCCCGCACTTTTCTGGAATTCCGGCAGGTTGGCGCCAAAACCGCTCCATGTTGTAAAGGTAGTATTTTTCCCTTTGAAAGTGCCCGCCGGAATCACCGGCTCGGGCAGGACACCACTGCGGAGCGCCTTGTCTATATTGGTGAAGTAGTAGCCTAGAACAATCGGCCGGCCACGCAAGGCTTCGGCAAAACGCCGGTCGTAGTCCAGTGTGCTGCGCAGCCCTTTCAGGGACGATTGAAACGCCGCATCGCCCTTGAGTTCACCCGCGCCGATGGCTTCCAGTGACGACAGGCCGGAACTGCCATCGGCTTCGGCAAAGACCACGTCGAAACCGAGGATGACAATCCCGTAGTCGTCGAACAGGCGGTTGACCAATGCCGCCAGCTTGTCCCGGCTCCACGGCCAGCGACCGACCTCAGCCAGGCTTTTCTCGTCGATGTCCAGAATGACGATGCGTTCATCGATACCATTTTTCGTCGTCAGGCGAAGACGGGCGTCATAGACAAACGCATCAAGCGTATTGAGCAGAGGAATCTGGTAAACCCTGGCCGAATGGCCAAGAAAAACCAGACCCAGCATCAGGCCAAGCACGATCAGAATGAGATTTTTCTTCAACCGTCCACCTGTTCTGATGATCCGTTGCGCTTCAGGATTTCAGAAAAAACTCCATTTTGATGCCCGCGATCTCGATCACGTCATGATCCCCCAGTTGACGTGCCTGAGCATCAATCGTCTGCCCATTGACCACAGGAAACTGGGCGCCTTCAACGTGCGTGATGAAATAACCGTGCGGACGCCTGGCGATCACTGCCACTTGCACTCCCGGTTTGCCCAGAGTGGTGAGCGTCTTGGTCAGTTCAAGCTCACGGCCAACATTAGCGCCACTCAGAATCTGGATCGCTCCGCTGGCAACCGCTGCAGGAACCGCCACCGGGGTGGGTGCCGGTGCTGCAAGTCCGGCCTGGGTATCACCAAACGATTTCTTGACGTCAGCTGTGACGGCAGATGTTGCAGCTGCAGCCGGCGCAGGCTTCAAGGCACCCGGCCGCAAGACCATGGTTTTCTCAAAGTCTGCCGCTTCAACCTGCTGCACCTGCTCGGCGACATACTTGAGCTTATACTTGCCCAACTCGATGACGTCGTTGTTTTTCAGGAAGTGCTTCTTGGCCGGCTGGCTGTTAACCAGCGTTCCGTTGGTACTGTTCAAATCTTCCAGGAAGGAATCATTGAGGATCGTGACCACAGCCGCATGTTCCCCGCTGATCGCCAGATTGTCGATCTGAATGTCATTATTTGCCTTGCGGCCAATCGTCATGCGCTCCTTGGTCAGTGGAATTTCCTTGAGAACCAGACCATCCATGCTCAATATCAGCTTAGCCATTGTTTTTCCTTATCTAAACCATGCCAAAAATTTAGTCCACCAGCCTCGGGTAACCGGGAATTCGCGCAGCACCTTGACCAGAATTACCGAAACGTTATCACGTCCGCCGTTATCATTGGCCATTTGAATGAGCTGTGTTGCGGCCAATTCCAGATTGGCGGCAAGCATCTGCAGCGTCATCTGGATTTCCTCATCCTCGACCATGTCATTCAGGCCGTCTGAACACAGAAGATAAATATCACCCGTTTGTACCGGATAGTCGTGCATCTCGGTTTCAACCTGAGGGTCGACTCCCAAGGCGCGCGTCACCAGATTTTTATTCTGGGAAAACCGCGCCTCTTCGGCTGAAATCATGCCGCTATCGATCTGCTCCTGCAACAGCGAATGATCACGCGTAATGGCGCAAAACTCATCCCCGCGCAAACGGTAAAGGCGTGAATCGCCGATGTGCGCAACCGTCACCTGATTATCGTAGAACAATGCCGCTACCAGTGTCGTGCCCATGCCGGCGTACTGCGGCTGACTTTCTGCCGCATGATAGATGGACGAATTGGTCAGTGCCACTTTGTCCAGAAGGCACTGATGGGCATACAGTTGACCACTCGTGCGATCAACCGCATAGGGTGGCTTGGCGACGAAAGCAGCTTCCAGTTCCGTCGACAGCAACATGGTTGCCATGCCGCTCGCTACCTCACCGGCGTTATACCCGCCCATTCCATCCGCCAGTATTACAACGCCCTGATTCGGATTGGCAAATACCGCATCTTCGTTGTGCCCTCGAAGCATCCCCGGATCAGTCCGGACAACGATTTCGAGCGAAGCACTTAGCGAGTTGACCACATTTTCTCCTTATAACTGTATATCAACATCCGGGCGCAGCCCTGGCGCCTGATTCAGGCAGGCACGCAAATCGCGTGACATCTCATCACCTGTCTGGTATCGCTGCACCATATTCTTGCTCAGAGCACGTTCGATAACTGCCGCCAAACTATTCGGCACGCTCGGATTGACGGTGCGAATATCCGGCTGCGCGTCATTGGCAATCTTGTACATCAGTTGCGCCATGGAGTCGCCAACAAAAGGCAGTTTGCCGCAACTCATCTGATAAAGCGCTACGCCGAGCGAGAAGAGATCCGACCGGCCGTCGATTTTCTTGCCTGACAACTGTTCAGGCGACATATAACTCGGTGTGCCGAGCACCATGCCGGTCTTGGTGCGCGACGAATCGGTGATCCGCGCGATGCCAAAATCGGTAACCTTGACCTGATCCGACTCCGGCTCATACATCACGTTGGCCGGCTTCACGTCACGATGCACCACGTTGTTGCTATGCGCATAGGCCAGCGCATCGGCCACCCGGGCGACGATGCTCACCACGGTGGGCAGAGGCAGAAGATTATCGGGTTTGGTGTAGGGCACCAGATCCTGTCCTTTGAGGAACTCCATGGCGATATAAGCCAAATCGTGCTCTTCTCCTGCATCGTACATGGTCACGATGTTCTGGTGATTAAGCCGACCGGCGGTTTCCGCCTCGCGGAAGAATCGCTGTTTTACGTCGTCCAGTTCATCAGGCTCGAACTCCTGCGACAGGGCCATGGTCTTGATCGCCACCACACGATTGATCTTCGGATCACGGCCCAGATAAACCACGCCCATGGCACCCTTACCCAGCTCTTTCTCAATCTGGTAGCGCCCGAGCATTGGCTTCTCGACCTGCCCGTTATCAAGGATACTAGCGTTGGTGCGTCCGCCCGAACCGCCGAGCATGACAGTTTCCGAGAGAGCTTTGGCACGATTGAGGCGCTGTTCAAGATCGCGGAATTTCGGGTTGTAATCCGCCATGTAGCGGAAGGCCGCCTCGGCTTTGTTGAACTGGCGCTTGCGCTCGAAATCCAGCGCCAGATTATAAACATTTTCCATCACGGCATCATCCAGCGGGCATTTGCGGAATTTGTCAAAAGCCATATCAAGCTGACCCTGCCCCTGGAAAGCGAGGCCCAGCATGCGGTTCGATTCGGCCGAATCGGCTTCCGATTTTTCCTTGCCGCGCTCGGTCATCAGGAAGCGCTTGGTGGTCAGCAGCAGATGGCCGACAACCAGCAGCGCCGCCGAGGACATCAACTGAATCCAGATCGCACTTCCCACCATCAGGCCAAAGTGTGTGCCAATCAACGCGACCAGAAAAAGCGCCGTGCTCATTGCTCCGACGCCGGCCGACAAGCGTGGCAGCAGGACAACCAAATACGCCGCGACCAGCAGAAAAGCGGCGATCGAGGCTAGCACGCCCCACTCCGGGGTCACGAAGAAATGCTCCTGCAGAATGCTCGAAACAGCATGTGCCAGTGTCAGCACCGGCGGCATAGCCGGCGAAACCGGGGTCACTTGGGATACGCCAACACCCGCGGCGGTCGCCCCGATGAGGACAATCTTGTCCTGATACTTGCTGGCAGGAATTTTTCCGGTCAGCACGTCATAGAACGAATCCACCTGAAAGGCCGGCTTGCCGTCTTTATCCTTGTAGAAAAATGTGTTCATCTGGGTTTCTGCATCGGTCGGGATACGCAAATTACCCAGGCGGACCTCCTGTCCGAGTGCCACGTGCACATCGGCCGGTCCGAGATTCAGGCTTTTCGCAGCAATCATCAATGACAGGGAGGGGTAATACTGATCATAGTGTCGTAGCACCAACGGCTCAGCTCGGATAGCGCCATCCACATCAGCATTGCTGTTGAGATGACCGATGGCCGCTGCCTTGCTACCCAGACTTTCGATGGGCACCTGCACCGACAAGGTTGGCCACACATCGCCGCTTTTATCGGCCACATGCGTCAGACTATTGGCCACGACAAACTCCGGCAGAGCCTTGTCCGGCCGACCACGCGGCTCGCCAAGCACAAACAGCATGGGCAACAGAACATTGCCCGCCCGTCCCATACTGTCCGACAGAATACGGTCTGTGTTCAGGGCCAGTTCAGCTTCCTTGAGCAGCGCGCCCATCGGCTCAAGTTCAGGCGTCGGCAAAGCCTGTTTGTATAGCTCAAGAAGTTTCTCAACATAGATGTAGCCGGGATCGATCTGCGGCTCGAAGAAGAATATCGTGTTGGCCACCACTTTGGCCTTGCCACCCGCCAGTTGATCGGTCATTTTTGCCAAGCGATCACGCGGCCATGGCCAGCGCCCGAGATTGGCAATTGAGGTGTCATCAATGGCAATCACAGCTACGCGATCCAGCGGCGTCCGGCTGGAGGCCTGAACGCCGAGATCATAGGCTTTGCGCTCCAGACTGCGGATCAAATCACTGCCGGCCGCAACGAGCATCACGGCACTAACCACCAGACCAAGGAACCAATCCGTCTTCCAGAATCCAGTCTTGCGCATTTTTACCCCCGCGGCCAAACCTGCTTTCCTTTCACCGCCTCCTTGCGAAACAAATTTTGAAGGAGAAACAGTGGCCTATTGCGCATTCTCACAGGTCTGCACGAGATCCGTCAATCGCTGAATTATGCAAAAGCTAGGTGCCATAGGGCAATTCAATGCCCAAACCACGATCACGTGCCAAAGCCTCTAGCCGTACGGCTAGAGAAATATCCTGAATGGCCATGCCCTGCGATTCAAACAAGGTGATTTCATCCGGCGTGCTGCGTCCGGGATGACGCCCGATGATGACATCGCCCAACTCGACCAGTTGGCGTTCGGAGAGACGCCCTTTCTCAAGCGCCGGCAGCAGATCGCCGGCCTCCTTGAGGGCCGTCTCGACGCTATCGACAACGATAATGCGGCTGGCCTTCAGTACATCCTCACCCACCTCGCGCCGGATCAGCGAGTTGGAGCCGGCCGCATTAATGTGCGTTCCGGGCGCAAGCCAGGCCGCTTCAAACAGCGGAGTTGCTGCCGTTGTCACGGTGCTGACGATATCGCTGCCGCGCACCGTTTCTTCTGCAGACGCCGCAGGCACTACCTCGATTTTCAGGCGCTCGGACATTTTTGTGCAGAACGCCGACAGCCGCTCGGCATTGCGAGAAAACACCTTGACCCGACGCAATGGACGCACAGCCGCAATCGCCTCGAGGTGCCCTTCGGACTGCCATCCCGAGCCGAACAACCCAAGGATCTCGGCATCCGGCCGAGCCAGCCAGAGGGTCGCCACGCCCGAAGCCGCCGCGGTACGCATCATGCCAAGCAGATCCGCCTCCAGCACGACGCGCAAAGCACCACTCGATGCGCTAAAAACGTGCACCAGAAAGCGCACCCCCGAGCGATTGCTGGTGTAAGCCTTATAGCCGATGGCATCCCGCCCCGGCAGCGCGCCCTGCAGAATGTGCAGCGCCGTTTGCGGCAGGCGTGTGCGTTGGCGCGGCACGTCAACAGCCTTGCCCAGTGAAAGTTCCCGATGTGCCTCTTCAACCGCTTCAATCGCCAGCGGCATGTTCAGCAACTGACGTACATCCGTTTCATTCAAAAACAAAGCCATGCGTCCTCCATAAGCGCCGTTGTAGCGCAAGTTCAATCAAAGAATAACGGGAATTCTACCGGCATTTCACCATTACTTTACAGCTTACTGCCTCCGCTACTGGTTTTGACGCTAACATAATGCTTTCGCGTTGCACGCCTTACACCGTACATTCAGGACTTGCCATGCCTAGAAAAACGCTGATCACTGCCCTGCTGTTTTCGATCATTCTGCCCCCCGCTAGCGCTCTGGCGGCCAACTGGATTGGCATTGGCAGCAAGGATAAAGCGCGAATCGAAATCGACAACGGCAGCATTCACACCACCAGTGATAAAAATTTGCGCATCTGGTATCGCGAAGTTTACGCCAAACCAAAGACTCCCGATTCCGGCGCGTTCTCGTACACCCGACTAACCACGCTGAGCGAATTTCAGTGCGACAAACGCTTATCCGCACCGATTCAACGCATCTACACGGCCGCTGATGGCAGCGAATTGAAGACTGAAAGTTTTGATAGCCGCGAACCCAAGCCGGTCATACCCGACTCTGCTCTCGAAACCGTGTTGACCTACGCCTGCAAGCACCAGAACAAACCGGTTGTTGCGATACCCCCACCCCCGCCACCGCCGCCGCCCCCGATAGTCGAAGCACCGAAAAAATCAAATAACGGCAGGAAGGAAGAACCGTCACCGCCACCTCCTCCGCCGCCTTGGAGTTACAAGGGCAACAACGGGCCGGACAAATGGGGCAGCCTCAGTTATGACTACGCCGCATGTACCCTGGGGCAGCGTCAGTCGCCCATCGATATCCGCAATACAGTGCACGCTGATTTACCGCCCATCAAATTTTCCTATAAGCCATCCCCTCTGTCGATCATCGACGACGGGCATGGCATCCGTGTCGACACGCCGAACGGCGGCAGCATCACGGTCGATGGTGTGATCTACGAATTGCAGTATTTGCGCTTTCACAAACCGGGCGAAATGAAGATCAACGGCAAGGCCGCGGACATGGATGTCCAACTCGTCCATCAATCCAAAACCGGTCAGAGCGCCATCCTTACCCTGATGATTGAAGCTGACAAAGCCAAGAAGGGCAAGGCGCAGGAAGTCATCCGCACACTATGGAACGAACTCCCGCTCGAACAGGACAAACTGGTCACCCACGCTGAAATAAAGATCGACCCGACCCTGCTCTTGCCGTCAAAGGTAAATTACTTTACCTTCATCGGATCACTCACCACGCCGCCTTGCACCGAAGGTGTGTTGTGGCTTGTACTCAAGACACCGGTTCTGGCTTCGAAAGAACAGATCGCAGGCTTTGGAACAATCTACAAAGGCAATGTGAGACCAGTACAGGCCGTAAATGAACGGGTGATCAAGGCGTCACGTTAGCAAAACACCTACCTACTCAGCAGAGGCAACGCTTTAACTGAGAAAATCGAGATTGCAATGCCAAACACTGACTCAGGACAAAGCACGGACATTTCAGGCCATTGGACGGGCTCGGAGAATGACTCCTCGATCCTCTATGCCTGTACCGATTGTGCAATGCTGGGCGATACCACACGGAACGAAGCCACCCAGGATCTCATCCGCTGTAGCGCACGTATAGCGCGTGCAGTTCCGTCCTGTGGCGGCCGGATAATCAAGGGTGATGGCGCTCAAATAACCGCCATTTTTGGCATTCCCGATGCGGCGCTGAAGGCCGCGTTAATCATTCAGGAGGACGTCAGAGACCTCCCGCGCGTCTCTGGCGTGGAGAGATCGGTCAGGATTGGCGTATCGCACGGCCCGGTCAACAAAGATCAGGAAGAAAGCGTTACGGGCGAGGTTGTTGATCTGGCGACCCGCCTGGCCCTGATGTCCGAGCCGTGGCAAATTGCGTTGTGTATTCGTGCGCAGGCCGGGCTTTCCCCGGGCATGGTTGATCAATACGAAAACTATACCCTGAGTTATCAGATTCCTTCCCTCGCACAAACGGAGCCGGACGATTCCGATGTGGAGGTCAAAATACAGTCCAGTTTGCTTCTCAAGCATGCCGGCAAAATCTTCCGGCTGGACGAAAATACTGATTCAATCAATATCGGCCGGCACGAGGATAACGACGTCGTTGTTAACAACAACCTTGTCTCACGCCATCACGCACAGATCAAACGGCACGGGGACAAATTCGTGTTGATTGACAAAAGCACGAACGGTTGTTTTGTGAGCTACAACAATCAGCCGGCTTTTCTTGTCCGGCACGACATATTTATTTTGAACAACAAGGGGGTTATTTTGTTTATTGCCCCGACAACACCTCCCCATGCTGACTTTGCGGAATTTGAGATCACATAGTTCATTTTATTCTGCCCCGTACTTTCAACCAGCCAAAAAAAAACGGTCGCCTATCGGCGACCGTTTGCCTTCCACGAACAGACTTTCCCGCTTAGAGCAGTTTTTTAAGCGTATTGGCCAATTCAGACGGATTGCGCGTCACAATAAATCCGCACTCTTCCATGATTGCCAGTTTTGCGTCTGCCGTATCCGCCCCACCCGAGATCAGTGCGCCAGCATGCCCCATGCGCTTGCCGGCCGGCGCGGTGACGCCAGCGATAAAGCCGACCACCGGTTTCTTCATGTGTTTCTTGCACCATAGCGCGGCATCAGCTTCGTCCGGGCCGCCGATTTCGCCGATCATGATGACTGCATCGGTCTCCGGATCGTTGTTGAACAACTCCATGACATCCCGATGCTTGAGGCCGTTAATCGGGTCACCGCCGATGCCGACAGCTGAAGACTGCCCTAAACCGATATCCGTCAACTGGGCGACCGATTCATAGGTCAGCGTGCCAGACCGCGACACCACGCCGATGCGACCTTTTTTGTGGATGTGACCGGGCATGATACCGATCTTGATTTCGTCCGGCGTGATCAGCCCTGGGCAGTTGGGGCCGAGCAGCAGGGTTTCTTTCCCCCCGGCCGCCACTTTTCTCTTCATACGGCTGCGCAGTTCGAGCATATCGCGCACCGGTATGCCTTCAGTAATGCAGATGGCCAGATCGAGATCGGCTTCAACCGCTTCCCAGATCGCAGCCGCTGCGCCGGGAGGCGGAACGTAGATGACAGAGACGGTAGCGCCAGTTTGTGCAGCGGCTTCTTTTACCGTTCCAAAAATCGGGATGTTGAAAATCGACTCACCGGCCTTCTTGGGATTCACTCCCGCAACGAAGCAACTCTTTCCGTTAGCATACTCTTGGCACTTCTCGGTGTGGAACTGGCCGGTCTTGCCGGTAATTCCCTGCGTCATGACTTTGGTATCTTTGTTGATCAGAATCGACATATTTTGTAGCTCCCTTACTGGACCGCAGCAACAATCTTGGCGGCGGCTTCTGCCATGGTATCGGCTGAAATAATCGGCAAACCGGAATCCTTGAGCAACTGCTTGCCCTGCGCTTCATTCGTACCCTTCATGCGCACGACCAGCGGAACCGATAGATGCGTTTCACGCACGGCGGTAATCACGCCAGTGGCAATGGTGTCGCACCTCATGATGCCGCCAAAAATGTTGACCAGAATACCTTTGACGCTGCTGTTATTGATCATGATTTTGAAGGCTTCAGTCACTTTCTCGGCCGTGGCACCTCCGCCGACATCGAGGAAGTTGGCTGGACTGCCGCCGAACAACTTGATCACGTCCATCGTCGCCATGGCCAGACCGGCACCATTGACCAGACAGCCAATGTTTCCATCGAGCGAGATGTAGGCCAGGCCAAACTTTGAAGCTTCGATTTCGTTCGGGTCTTCTTCGTCCAGATCGCGGTATTCCATGATCTCCGGCAAACGGTAGCGCGCGTTGTCGTCAAAATCGAATTTGGCGTCAAGTGCTTTGATGCCTCCGTTACCTTCGAGAATCAACGGATTGACTTCGGCCAACGAGGCATCGGTATCCATGTAGCAGGCATACAAGCCTTTGAATGCCGCGACGGCCTGCGCCACGGAACCAGCCGGAACGCCAATACCGGTGGCCAGCGCAGTTGCCTGAGCATCGGTCAAACCATCAGCAGGATCAACGAATTCCGTAAGAATCTTCTCAGGAGTGCTTTCGGCGACTTCTTCGATGTCCATACCGCCTTCGGACGACGCCATCACAGCCACCTTCTGCGTACGCCGGTCGGTCAACACGGCAACGTAGTATTCCTTCTTGATATCCGCGCCTTCTTCGACCAGCAGTCGGCGAACCTTTTGCCCTTCCGGCCCGGTCTGGTGAGTGATCAGTTGCATGCCGAGAATCTGGTTCGCATACTGGCGCACTTCGTCGAGCGACTTGGCAACCTTGACACCGCCGCCTTTACCACGACCGCCCGCATGAATCTGGGCCTTCACTACCCAGACCTTGCCCCCCAGCGTTTCAGCCGCCTTGACCGCCGCATCGACGGACTCACAAAAAATCCCGCGCGGCACAACCACACCGAATTTTTTGAGAAGCTCTTTTCCCTGATATTCGTGAATTTTCATGCGCCATCCTTACTTTAATTTTAACAACGGGCATCGGGCAGTAAGCCCTGCCGTACCTACCCGGATTTTTGCTTGCGATACCAGCGCGGGTAATAACGCTGAACCGTTTCCGAATGTGAAACCAATGCGTGACAACGATCGAGCTGATACGGCTTGTGCGCGCTGTCGTCATTATCCAGCACTTCACTGGCAAACGTCTGCAATGCGACGGTAGGCAGGAACATCAGCAACTCGCTTAAGTGGGCACAGCCACGCGTACTGCCGAACATATCCTTTACCGCTTTGTGAAAACCATGAAACAGATTCAAACCAACAATCCTTGCGTAATCCGGCGGGTTGCTGTCGCAATACCCCATGTAAGGTGCCGCATCCGTACATGCCGCCGCCTCTAGCACATTCATCTTGCCATCAATCGTTACCCGCACCCACATGTCGTGCACCGCGCTCCCTGCTTTAAGCAACCCGGACGACATCGGGTAGTCCTGATCTTTGGTATCGACCAATCGCGCTTCGATGTCCCACAAACCATCTGCCCGCTTGTATCCCTCAAGTCTGACGTTGCGCAGATGCATGCGCGTACGCGCTACGCTAGGGTAAGGGAGTAGCATTAGAGTATCTTGAATTATTTTCGTATCAGGAAATGCTACCAGCTAATCTAGCGCAAAAAATAACAAACGTCATACTGTGGGAAAGGGCATCAAGCCACACCATTGTCTCCCCAAGCCCTTACGACGAACTTACAAAAGGAAAACACGCTTTAAGAGCATGGTTTTTTAAAAACGTTCCCAAAAATTACGTCAATCATGCCATTTTCGCCGGCCTAAGGCCAAGAAAAAAACGTCATTCCACATAGCACTATCTCTACAGCCCAATATCCATGCTGTTTCCAGGGAATTTACGAGAGCCCATCGAAAACCGCACTGTACATTTCTATTTTTGTTTTCCTATAGTGACTCCTTAAAGCACCGCCGACTGACTCTCAAAGTAGAATGAGTACTGATCATCCTGCGCCAATCCCTACCCATGAAAAACCAGCCGATCCGCTACACTATTCGCCCTCTCAACCTAGCCGCTCACCGCTTCGAAGTCACCTGCACGGTCACCTCACCCGACCCGAACGGCCAACAATTCACCCTGCCTGCCTGGATCCCCGGCAGTTACCTGATCCGTGACTTCGCCCGGCACATCGTCGCCATCCGTGCCGAAGCCGACGGCAAACCGGCGCGCCTCACCAAGGTCGACAAGCACACCTGGCAAGCGGCCCAGCTCAAACAGGGCTCAGCGCTCACTGTCACTTGTGAGGTCCATGCCTGTGATTTGTCGGTGCGAGGTGCACATCTTGATGAAACACACGGCTTCTTCAACGGCACCAGCGTTTTCCTGCGCGTGACCGGCCAGGAAGACTCGGTCTGCCTTGTTGATATTCAGCCACCGGCCGGCAAAGCTTTCGCTGACTGGCACATTGCCACCGCCCTTGAACCAGCGCGTCGTGAAAAAGGCTGCGCCAAACGCCACGGGTTTGGCCTCTACCGGGCCGCCAACTACGATGAGTTGATCGACCACCCGGTCGAGATGAGCAAGTTCACCCTTGCCCACTTTACCGCCTGTGGCGTTCCGCATGAAGTCGCCATCACCGGCCGCCACGACTGTGACGTGGAACGCCTGTGTGCTGATCTTCAGAAAGTCTGCGAATGGCAGATCCGATTCTTCGGCGAACCGGCACCGATTAAGCGCTATGTTTTTCTCGTCACCGCTGTCGGCGAAGGCTACGGCGGGCTGGAGCATCGTGCATCGACAGCCTTGCTCTGCTCGCGCAACGACCTGCCGTATCCGGGCATGCAAAGTATGACCGAGGGCTACCGGAGCTTTCTTGGCCTGTGTAGTCACGAATATTTCCACACCTGGAACGTCAAGCGCATCAAGCCAGCGGCCTTCACACCCTACGATCTCAACCGTGAGAACTACACGACGCTGCTCTGGGCATTTGAAGGCATCACCTCGTATTACGACGATCTGGCACTCCTGCGCTGCGGTGTGATCACGCTGAAAGACTGGCTTGAACTCACGGCAAAAACCATCAGCACTGTCCAGCGCGCACCCGGTCGTCACCGTCAATCACTTGCCGACTCGAGTTTCGATGCATGGAGCAAGTTCTACCGACCGGACGAGAACACGCCCAATGCCGTGGTCAGCTATTACGCCAAAGGTGCGCTGCTAGCGCTAACGCTCGATCTCACACTACGTTCCCAAAGCAAAGTATCACTCGACGAGGTAATGCAAGCCCTCTGGCTGCTGCACGGCATGACCGGTGCCGGCGTTGAAGAGGATGGCATCCAAAAACTCGCCGAAGATCTGTCCGGCCTTAATCTCAAGCGTTTCTTCGCCGACTTTGTGCATGGCACGGTTGAGTTGCCGCTGGCGAAACTGCTTGACGACTTCGGTATCACGCTCGAGTGGGAAACGGCGAAAACGCTGTCGCTTGGCATCAAGGCAGGCGGCGACGGTAGCGAGCTCAAGCTCACGCATGTTTTCGATGGTGGAACTGCGCAAGCGGCGGGGCTGGCGGCTGGCGACGTCCTGCTGGCCATCGACGGGCTGCGTGTCACAGCGGCCACACTCGACAAACAACTTGCCCGCCGTCAGGCTGGCGAAACAATCACATTGCACGCTTTCCGCCGCGATGAATTGATGACCTTCAAACTCACACTTGACCCGCCGCCGAAGGATACGGCACGGCTGGTCGCTGATGTGCGCGCTAAGCGCTTGCGTCGGGAGTGGTTAGGTCGCTAGACCCATTGAAAAGCTTTCTTCGAGTTTCGTGGCAGAATACGCTCCGCAACAAAAGGGACTGAGCTAAAACAGCGCCCGCACCCAAGGAAGCCGCATGCAAAACATCAATCGAATCGTCATCCAGCGGCTTATTCTGGCGTGGCTCATTGTTTCATTGCTGACCGGCACAGGCATCTATCTGCTCGAAACCAGACGCATTGACAACGCTTTGATTGCCCTTGCTGCTAGCGAAGCCTCGCGCTTTTCTCCTGACGGCATCGAAACACAAAACCTGACGCCCACAGAGCTGGATTTTTTTCGTCAGCAGGCTCTCGACTTCGTGCGGAAGAACAGCGCTGTCATGACGGCCTACGATCACCAAGGCCAGAAAATAATTGACGTGGCCAACCCGGCATTCGAGCAATTACGAAGCCCGCTATCCGAATACCTGCAGCGTTTTCCCCAGGATGGCAAGGATCACTTCAAGACGCTGAACTTTGTCGGCCACACACTGGTGCAAACACAGATTCCGTTCAGAAGCTCGAACGGGCATAACGACGGCTTCATTGAAACAGTATTCCTCGTCCCTCCGGAGAGTCTGGCGCGCTTGCGCGACGACTTGACACGAATGCTGCTGATCGCGCAACTGTGCGTTCTATGCACGGCAATGTTGCTCTACCCAGTGCTACTTTCCCTCAACAGGAGGGTGATCCGCTTCTCCGATAAAGTCATCAAAGGCAATCTGGAAATTGTCACCGTACTGGGTGCCGCCATTGCTGAGCGCGACTCGGATACCGGCGATCACAATTACCGTGTCACGCTCTACGCTATTCGCCTGGCCGAGAGCATAGGCATTGCCGACATTGACATGCGCGCGCTTATTCTTGGGGCCTTTCTGCACGACGTCGGAAAAATCGGCATCAAAGACAGCATCCTGCTCAAACCGGCTGCACTCAATGACGAAGAGCTCACGGCCATGCGCACCCACGTGCTTCTCGGTGTCGGCATTATTCATACGTCGGAGTGGTTACAGGCGGCACGTGACGTCATTGAGTTCCATCACGAGAAATACGACGGCAGCGGCTATATGAAAGGCCTGCGTGGCGAAGCGATTCCTTTGGTGGCGCGTATCTTCGCGATTGTTGATGTCTTCGATGCGCTGACCTCCCGTCGCCCCTACAAGGAAGCCTGGCCTGTTGAAGACGCGCTGGCCAGTCTCGCCAAAGACGCCGGCAGCCGCTTCGATCCACAACTGGTCAATATTTTCCAGCGTATTGCTGCTGATCTCTACCGGCAATTCGGCCAGGCGAACGAAGCCGAATTGAATACCTGCCTGCGCGAATTGGTCAAACTGCATTATTTGCAGCTGCTCACCCAGAATGAAGACTAGGGCGTGTTCTCAAATTACCACTGGATGACGTTGCTCCCAGCATGGAGAGGGGATGCAAGGAGCGAGTCAATCAGCACGGCAAGCCGGCCAGAACCCTCCGGAAGAATTAGCAAACCTTGCCGTGCAGTATCAAACGAGTCTGATTTTAAGCTCGCCCACACCCTCAACACCGCCTTCGAGCACATCGCCGCGCACAACCGTCGACACGCCCGCTGGCGTTCCGGTAAAAATCAGGTCACCCGGTTCCAGGCTAACGTAACCGGAAAGATTGGCAATGATTTCGGCCACTTTCCACGACATCTGTGACAGATCCCCGCTCTGTCGCAAATCACCGTTCACCTTGAGCCAGATAAGGCCTGTGGACGGATAGCCGGCTTCGGCTACCGGCAATATGGCACTGACCGGCCCGCCCTGATCGAGTCCCTTGCCCATGTCCCACGGATGCCCTTTTTCCTTGGCGGCGGTTTGCAGGTCACGCCGCGTCATGTCAAAACCGATGGCATAGCCGAACACACAGGCCAGCGCCTGATCGACCGGAATGTTAGCCCCGCCCTTGCCCAGCGCTACGACCAGCTCAACCTCGTGTTGAAGCTTGTCGGTCATTGGCGGATAGGCCACGTCTCCCCCGCCGGGAACCAACGTATCCGCCGGCTTGCTGAAGAAAAACGGCGGTTGCCTGCCATCTGCGCCCATTTCTGCCGCATGGGCTGCATAGTTCTGCCCCACGCAATAAACGCGACGCACCGGAAAAGCAGCCTCACTGCCAACCACCGGAACACTGACCTGCACTGCAGGTGGAAAAACGTAACTCATACAAACCCTCCAATTAAACCTTGTAAAAAGTTAACCACAGCTTACAGCGCAAAGCCTCCCTGAAAAGGGACAGAGATCACAGAGAAAGGTGGCAGAACAGAGCGATAATTTTTTCGGCCATCGAATGATTGCTGGTTTCTACTCTTCGTGTACTCCGTACTCTCCGTGGTAAATAATCTCCTCAAACAGGATTATCGACATCGATAAACTCACACTCCAAACCGAATTTTTTTATCAAATGTGCTGCTAATGCCTGAACACCATAACGCTCTGTGGCATGGTGTCCGGCCGCAATATAGGCCACACCGGTTTCTCTCGCCAGATGCACAGTCTGTTCGGAAATTTCACCTGAAACATAGACATCAACCCCTTGCGCAATCGCTTGTTCAAAAAAGCTTTGGGCACCACCCGAACACCACGCGATACGGCTTAGCTGCCGTGCCGGATCACCAATCACCTGAGGCGCACGATTCAATTCGACAGCCAGTCTCTCAGTTAATTCCGCAAGGGTAACCGGTGCGGGTGTCCGGCCATACCAACCAATATCCTGCTCAGCGAAACGCCCTTCAACGACCCAGCCCAGTCGTTTGGCCAACTGCGCATTGTTTCCCAACTCCGCGTGGTCGTCCAGCGGCAGGTGGTAGCCGATCAGATTGATGTTGTGTTTTAGTAACGCTTGCAGACGAGCCTTGCGGAAGCCGGTGACACGGCCATCTTCGCCACGCCAGAACCAGCCGTGATGCACAAGAAGTGTATCGGCCCCGCGTTCAATTGCGGCATCAAGCAGCGCCTGACAGGCAGTCACCCCGACAACGATACGTTGTACTTCGGCACGTCCTTCCACTTGCAGGCCGTTTGGGCAATAATCCCGAAAGCGCGCCGACTCAAGCAACTCGTCGAGATAGCGTGTCAGTTCTTCACGTTTCATCCGTTTTTTTCCTTTGGGTTCCGGTATTCCATGCGCAGACTCTGGTTAATTTTTGCACAAACCGTCACGGTTAGTCTTGCCGTTCTTTTTGTCATCAGCACAC
>JBBRDR010000057.1:0-18016 GCA_038203745.1 Burkholderiales bacterium
GTACTTGTAGGGCCGTGCATGGGTGGTTGGCGAGTGCCTGTGCGAATACGGGTATGTCTTCAGCGCTACGAAACGCCTCTGGATAATTGCCTTGGAAAAAAACACCCTTGTGCATTGCACAGGCGCCATTGCAAAGGATGAGTAACTTATCCAGCAGATAGTTTTTCAACCGCAATTTCTGTGATTCCGCGATATTTCCCGGCAGGTGCATGCGCGTCTTTCCATCGGTAAAAACGGAAACGTGACCGCCAATGACCATTCGTGTTTCCGGGTTTCTGTCGATGTGGCTTCCCAGCGTTTCAAGCGCGTCGGGCGTGAGTTCGTCATCTGCGTCGAGGAAAACCAGGTAAGCACCCCGTGCCTCTAGAATGCCTAGATTCCGTGCCGAAGATGGGCCGCCGTTTTCCTTGCGGATAAATCGAACCAAACCTTGCAATTCTTCCTTCAGTTGGCAGGTAACCGTAGGTGTTTCATCTATGGAGCCATCGTCAATGACAATCAGTTCATGCTGCGCCGTCATCTGTTGAGTGACGGAGGTGACGGCTCGCCGAAGTGTAGCGGCGTAGTTGTAGGCGGGGATGATGACACTGATTGTGATCGGGGCTAGATTCATGATAGTCCAGGCGGGCTGCCAATTAACGGGTGTAGGCCGTGATGATGACTGAATCGTTGCGTGGGCTCGAGAAGCGTTGAAGTACTCTAAGTTTGTTGGCTTTTAGCCAGCTATCAATATCCGTCTCGCGCCGGGGAACGTCAAGTATGACGAAATCGTACATTCCGTTTTCGATGGCTTTTGCCAGGAGTTCTCTTTTTTCACCAGGATAGAAGTTTGTCGCGGGCCTCCATCCGGCATAGTAGGCTGTACGTGTGCTTTCAACAAAAATTCTGGGATTCTCCGGCATGTTGCCGTTGAGCCACTTAGCGGCTTGGCCGTACTGGGTTTGCCCGGGGCTAATTGAAAGTACATTGCTGATCATGATCAGGAGAGCGAGCGTAGCGAAAGCTTTGCCCCAGCGGGGATATTGTTGCATCAGTCGCCATAACCCGAGCCCGATCAATGGCGATGCCAAAAGGCTCAAAACCGCGACATAGCGCCCCGCCAGAAACTGCATGTCGACAACAAAAGCAGACAATACGAGCACGTGCGCGGCCCACGCCCAGGACAAAAGCGGGATACGAGTCATCGCTGGCAGAAAGCTGCGAATTTTAAACAAGAAAAGTAGCGGGACAACAAACACCCCAAGCTGTTTGATGAATTTCAGGGGAATGATCGAAAGCGATCCAAAAAACAGTATGGTTCGGGCTTGGTCGCGAGCGTAATAGATTAAAGCGGTTGCCAGTGTCTGTGCCTTGGCATCAAAGCGGGCAAGATTAATGCGCTCCATCTCTCCGGAAATTCTGGACGGTGTGACATGGCCGGTCGACATGATCAGCAACAATGCAGCGAGTCCAGTGGCGGGTAGACTGGATATCATTGCAAGGCGTTTCCATCTTTCATTTGCTGGGGCGGTGAAAACTTGCCAGAAAATCAGCGCGGGAAAGAGCGCGAGCGCTTCGGGCCGAAACAGGGCTGCTATACACAGACTCGTTTGTAGTAGCAGTGCGCGCGCCCAATGCGGAGAGTCCTCCCATTTCAAGGCCAGCCAGAAGGTCAGCATCATGAAGAACCAGCACCCGTATTCACGCAGTAACTCTTCCCGATAATGGTTGAGACCTGGCAGTGCCAGTACAACAAGACAAACCTGCCATGCCGCTTCCGGCGCGCGACGCGCTGTGCACGCAACGACAAGTGTACAAGCGCCAGCCATGAACAGGGCGTTGAGAATGTGTCCGGTCGTTTCAATTCCTATGCCAGTGAGTTTTGAAACGACCGCCATCAGGATCGGCAGAAAAGGCCAGTTGAACGACTTGAAGGAGGCCAGAAAGCCATCCTGCAGAAAAACGCGCGCCGTCTCGACATAGAGAATCCCGTCACGATTGATGATCGGGTTGCTTACAAGAGCGATCAGTGAAAGCAGCAGGCTGGCGAGGAAGGTGGCCTGAACGGGTGTGCAACGCTTGAGCATCTGGATAGCGTTCATTTTCTGGTGGCTGCAAAGTGCATTGAATTAAGGATTGTTCCAAACTTCGCGTATTCGTTTGCGCCTGGTGTTTTCCAAAGGCTAGTGAGGGCCGCAGAAGCAATCGAAGGGAGACGCCAAGGCGCTTGGGCGCGAGTGCGCCGCCAAACGCGTTTCAGATTTTGACGAAAATGCCGCCTTATCGACGATTCTTCAATGAGATTGGGATTGGATAGCAAAAACTTTGCGATGGTGTTGAATTGGGCGCTGAGCATCTTCAACCGGCGGCGGGAAGCGTTGCCCGGGTGCTTGCGGTAACTGGCCAAAATTTCTGGCACCCGTGCGATGGAATGGTTGACGGACAATCTCAGCCAGCAGTCGAGGTCTTCCAGAGGTAGGTCGATGTCGAACCCGCCAATTGCGAGGAAGGTATCCCGATGCAATGCAATTGTGGGGTTGAAAACATAGTGCTCACCGAGAAACAGCCAGCGGTAGGCTTGGGCGTCGGGCCCTGGAGCAGGTCGCGATTTTTGCTTCGACCGGAAAACGGTCTCGCCATCTTTTCCGATGTAATCACAGTCGGCATGAACCAGAGCCAGGTTCGAACAGCCCCAGTCCTTGATGGACTGCTGGATTCTTTCGACCTTGTTTGGGTGAAGCGCGTCATCTGATCCAAGAAGGTGTACCCATTCGCCTTTACAGGCGTCGATGCAGGCGTTGGAATTCCGGCTAACACCCTGATTGTGTCGTTGTTCCAGGACAATGCGGCGGAAACGGTTCGGATGGGATTCGAGAAATTGCTTAGCGATCTCGAAAGTGCCGTCTATTGAACCATCGTCAATAATTACGAGCTCTAGTTCCGGGTAAGTCTGTGCGCAAACCGAGGCCAGGCAAGCTTCAATAAATGCGGAATGGTTGTACGCCGGAATAGCGATGCTGACGAGCGGTATCAAGTTCATAGGGTTCCGGTGTCAAACTTGCTGTTGCATCGTATGGTTGAGACCGCTCAGAGGTCTAGTTTCGTTTATTGTAAAGGAAAGCCATTGCGGAACGTCGAATGGAGCGCCATGAGGTCCAGCGCGCCATACGATAGAAATGTTTGATGGAACGAAGTTTTCGCAATTCGTCAGTTTTGACAGTCCCTTTGAACCCCACTAAATAAAGATCCCGGCTTTCCCAATCGTAAGAGAAAGCGTATGCAAGTCCTTTCGTTGCACCCTCTTTGTGAAAATCGCGAATTGTGAGATTGCGATAATAATTCCAGCCGAGCTCGACGGTCAGTGGCGATGCGTCCGGGCTGGTGCGCGCTGTTCCATGCTCTCTGCGCCCTAATGTGGCGCAGGTCATGATGACGATACCGCCTGGGTTGCATAGGCGGATCATGTTTTTCATGGTTTGCGGCCAATATGGGTTGTGTTCCATTACCTCGCAACTAATCACGACATCATAGGAATTGTCAGGGGCATCATAATTTTGTCCCTCGCAAACCACGTCTACCCCAACGCCAGCTGCGACATCAATGCCTACGTAGTCACAATTGCTGAACAATGCGCGAATGGAACCATTGATGTCGAGGCTTCCAACTTCGAGCACGCGCTTGCCAACGAAGTAATCGGGAAATTCACGGCGAACCGTTGCGATAAAGTCTTGCTGTGCTTTGTGGGACATGGGTAGTGAACCGAATTAATTGATGCTTTTTACAACCAATACATCTTCCATTACCAGATACTCAAGATCTGATCCGAAAAACATATTCAGTGCGTCGGTCGGCGAACAGATCATCGGTTCGCCTCGCCGGTTGAGGGACGTGTTAAGAACAACACCGTTGCCGGTGAGTTTCTCGAGTTCGAGCATGAGGTCGTAGTAACGCGGATTGTGTTTGCGCTCAAGAACCTGGGCACGTGATGTGCCGTCTTCGTGAACAACTTCAGGGACACGGCGCCTCCATTCCTCAGACACTTCGAATGTAAAGGTCATGAAGGCTGCAGGATGGTTGCTGCCGAGCATCTGAGGGCCGACAGTGTCGATCATGCTTGGGCAGAAGGGGCGCCAGCGTTCGCGAAACTTGATTTGTTCGTTAATACGGTCGGCTACGCCAGGCGCACTCGGGCAGCCAAGGATTGAACGTCCACCCAAGGCGCGGGGGCCGAACTCCATCCGGCCATGGAACCATGCTATTGGATTGCCATCGTTGAGAATCCGGGCAACCTGTTGCGGCACCTCGTCGATTTTCTGCCATTGTGGCTTGCTCGGGTGCCTTGCGCAGGCAGCGATTACATCCTCATTGCTGTACGATGGGCCGAGGTAAACGTGCTCCATTCTTTCGACGGGCACGCCGCGCTCAACCGATACGTAGGCTGCCGCGCCAACCGCTGTTCCTGCGTCGCCGGAAGCAGGTTGTACAAAGAGTTCCTTCAAGTCGGGGCGGGCGATGATCTTCTGATTCAATTTTACGTTCAGCGCACCGCCGCCGGAAAAAGCCAGTCGGCCGGTCTCGCGCAGAATGTCGCCCAAGTGGTAGTCGATCATCTGCAACGCAAGGTCTTCGAATAATCTCTGAATGCTTGCGGCGTAGTGGATATAAGGATCGTCGGCGATATCGCCTTCTCGCTTCGGGCCCAGCCATTCGATGAGCTTTGGTGAGAAATAGAACCCTTTACCGTTTTCTTTGTAACGTTTAAAGCCGATTACATTGGCGTAGTCGGTATTGACCGTCAGTTCGCCGTTTTCGAATTTAGCCAAACGCGAGAAATCGTATTTGCTCGGGTCGCCATAAGGTGCCATGCCCATGACCTTGTATTCACCATCGAGCATCTCGAAGCCAAGGTACTCGGTGATCGCGCCGTAGAGGCCGCCGAGCGAATCGGGGTCGTAGAATTCCTTGATTTTGTGAATTTGGCCATTCTCGCCGTAGCCAAAGAAGGTGGTGGCATATTCGCCCTTGCCATCGATGCCGAGGATGGCTGTTTTTTCCTTGAAGCCCGAACAATGGTAAGCACTGGCTGCATGGGCCAGATGGTGCTCAACAGGTACAATTTCAATCTTTTTGAGATCGAAACCGAGTTGTATCAGGCACCACTCAATGCGCTTCTTGTAGCGATAATAGCGGCGGTTGCCGGCAAAAATGGCATCAAGCGAGCGATCCGGGGCATACAGGTAACGCCTGGCGTAATGCCAGCGTGCCTTTTCTAGAATGCTGATGGGGGCAAACGGAATGGCTACAGCGTCAACATCCGACGGCTTGATGCCGGCAAATTCTAGGCAGAACTTGGCCGCCTCATAAGGCATGCGGTTCTTGGCGTGTTTGTCACGCACGAAGCGCTCTTCTTCTGCAGCAGCGACCAGCTTGCCGTCGATGTAGAGTGCGGCAGAAGGGTCATGAGTCAGAGCGCCGGAAAGTCCGAGTATTGTCAGAGCCAAAATTCACGTCTCGCAGAGTAGCGTCAGTCAACAGTGCAAAGATACACGTTGATTCAACAAGGCCGCCAAGTATACCCGTCTCGGCGGGAGCGTTGTTAAAGCGCTCGGGCTTTGGCCATGCTTTGTCGATGGGATTCAACAAGTGAATTCCATTCGTGCGGCGTCCAGATGAATTGATGTCGCTTCAGTTGATCTAAATCGTGAATCGCTGCCCGCCAGCCCAGCAGAGGGCGTCGCAGCTTTTCCAGGTCAATAAGAGCGACCTCCGGCCGTCCATCCTTCCAGCGCGCCATGATGTGTTTCCCATACAGGCAACTATGTTGCAAGTAGGCACTGTGCATGACGCCAAGAACATGCCCGACTTCTATGGCAAGGGTCTCTTTTGCGGCGGGTTCAAGGTCTGTCAGATCACTCAGGGCTGAGAAACCGTAAAGCTCTTTGGTCACCAGCACGGCTTCAAAACCACGTTTGCTACGCTGCGTGCAGTGAAAAACCGGCTCTGGAACAAGTAGTCCAAGCTTTGTTAGGCAAAGTATATTTTCGTATTCCCGGCTTGCGGTAGGCTGGCCCAAAGGGTGGCGAAGGGAGCGGTAGAGATGGTTGCACTGCTTTTTTACATAATACATCTGCGAGCCGCATTGGAAACGCATCATGCCACTCCAGCCGTTACGGCGCTGATTGGGCTCTTCGACCCATTCGCCCTGTATGTTCCACCACCCATCAAAATCACCGGGGGCAATGGAGCTCGAATCACTTTGTGTCAGCATAAATACCTGTAGTAACTTCAGTAAGGCCCGGGTTCGCCAACAGGGCGAGTCTTGAACCGGCGGTGCACCCAGTAATATTGTTCAGGCATCGTCCTGATCGTGGCCTCGATCCAGGCATTCATCCGGGCCGTGTCAGCCGCGACATCGTTGGTCGGGAAGTCCGTCCAGGCGTCACAAATCTCGATGCGGTAACCTTGGCCGCCTGGCAGCATTCGTGCGACGCATGGCACAACAGCGGCGCCTGCTGCTTTGGAAAGGCGCGATAGGCCGGTGATGGTAGCCGTCTGAATGCCAAAAAACGGAACAAAAATAGAATCACGACGACGGAAATTCAGATCCGGCAGGTAGAAGAAAGGGCGGCCTGATTTCATGGCCTTGACAGTGGCGCGCGAGCCATCCTGGCGTGACAGTAGAAGCTGATTGCCAAATCGTTGGCGCCCCTTGTAGAGAAGACGATCAAATACTTCGTTTCTTTGCGCGGCGTACATGCTTACTACGTCAAAATTTAAGGCAATTGCAATGCCCGCGGCATCCAGTCCAAGAAAATGAGGAACTAGAAGAATGACGGGACGGCCAGCCTTACGAAGGTCGTGAATCTTTTCTTTGCCCACCAGCTTAATGAGACGCGCATTGCGCTCCTTGCTTGCCCACCAGAAGATACTGCGCTCAAGAAAACTTCGCCCAAGTGCCTGAAAGTGGGCTTTGGTGAGTTGTGTTATCTGACTTTTGCTAAATTCCGGGAAGCACCAAGATAGATTGACTGTCGCAATCTTCCTCCGTCGGCCCACAGCATAAAAAAGAATCAGTCCCAAGCCTCGACCAAGGGGGGCCAGAATGGGTAGTGGCAAAAAATGCAAAAGCCAAAGCGCTACGACAGCCAACAAACTCGGAAAGCGGTTCAACATGCGCGCAGTTTGCCCAAGTTAGATGCGTCTGCGGGGTGTGAACAATTCGAGTCAGGTCTGATCATAAGCGGAGTGAAGGTGGCTGGATTCGGTGCAAATTTTAGTGGAGGCCATTCAAAAATACTTTACTCCAGCATTGTATTGCCATTTATGTTCCCCCACCACCATTGCGTTAGTCGGGCGTTTTCATAAAAGGCCGCTACTGAATTACAATGTCGCCCTATGCACGAACATACCCCAAGACATACCACCCCCGCGCCAAGCTCCTCTGACCGTTCGTTTGGCATGGTATTTACGGCTTTTTTCGCTATCGTAGGGTTGCTGCCCCTGCTCAATGGGCATGGCATGCGATCATGGGCATTAGGGCTGGCGGCCTTGTTTTTACTGCTGGCTCTTGCCGTTCCCCGCACTCTTGCCCCGGCAAACCGCCTATGGACGAAATTCGGGTTGCTGTTGCACAGAATCGTCAGCCCGGTAGCGTTGGGTGTACTTTTCTTCTGCGTCGTTACCCCCACCGGCATCTTGATGCGCCTGTTCGGAAAAGATTTATTGCGTCTGCGTTTCGATCCGGCCGCCAGGAGCTACTGGATTGAACGTAAGCCATCCGGTCCAGACGCCGAATCGCTCAAAAATCAGTTTTAGGAATTTCAAACATGTCTTTTCTCAAAGAACTTTGGGCGTTCATGCGCAGCCGCAAAAAATATTGGCTGCTGCCGATTCTGGTCATGATGGTAGTGCTTGGTGTGTTGATTGTTCTGGCGCAAGGCAGTGCTATTGCGCCGTTCATCTATACCCTGTTCTAGGCTGTAATCGTGTATATCCTTGGGCTTTCAGCCTATTACCACGACAGTGCGGCGGCTCTGCTGCGTGACGGCGAAATTGTTGCTGCAGCGCAAGAGGAGCGCTTCACTCGTAAAAAACATGATGCCGGGTTCCCAAAAAATGCAGTTGAATATTGCCTGCAGGAAGCCGGTATCAGTCTTGGGGATGTGGATTACGTCGCCTTCTACGACAAACCCTTCCTTAAGTTCGAACGCTTGCTGGAAACCTATGTCGCTTTTGCTCCGCGCGGGTTTCAGTCATTCAGAATGGCGATCCCGGTGTGGCTACGCGAAAAGTTGTTTCTGAAGGATTTGTTACTCAAGGAACTCAAAGCTTTTGCTCCGAGTTACGACTGGGACAGCCGTTTGCGCTTTTCGGAGCACCATCTCAGTCATGCCGCGAGCGCCTTCTTTCCCTCGCCCTACGAAGAGGCCGCTGTATTAACAATGGATGGCGTCGGTGAGTGGGCGACCACGTCGTTGGCTATTGGGCGTGGTAACGGGTTGGAAGTCATCAAGGAAATCCATTTCCCGCATTCCCTTGGTTTGCTGTATTCCGCTTTCACGTATTACACCGGTTTCAAGGTCAATTCCGGCGAATACAAGGTGATGGGCCTGGCCCCATATGGCGAGCCGAAGTACGTACAGCAAATATTCGATCATCTTGTTGATCTGAAAGAAGATGGCTCGTTCCGGCTGGATCAGTCGTACTTTAACTACTGTACCGGGCTGACCATGACTAGCCCGAAGTTTCATGATTTGTTTGGCGGCCCGCCGAGAAAGTCCGACGAACTCCTCACGCAGCGCCACATGGATCTTGCTGCCTCCGTTCAGGCGGCAACAGAACGGATTGTGTTGCGCCTTACTCGCGCTATCCGGCAAGAAACGGGCATTCGCAACCTGTGCTTAGCGGGTGGCGTGGCACTTAACTGTGTTGGAAACGGCAAAGTGCTGCGCGATGGTCAATTCGATAATATCTGGGTTCAGCCGGCAGCCGGCGACGCCGGTGGCGCTTTGGGTGCGGCACTGGCAGTGCACCATATTCACCTTGGAGAACCCCGGATTGCAGATGGTAAAGACAAGATGCAAGGTTCCTATCTTGGCCCGGCATTCGAGCAATCTGAAATAGAACATCTTCTGACTTCTGTCGGTGCGAAATTCAGCGTACTGAATGACGAAGCGCTTTTTCAGGCGGGAGCGACAGCGCTGGCCGAAGGCAAGGCACTCGGCTGGTTCCAGGGGCGCATGGAGTTCGGGCCACGTGCTCTGGGCGGACGCTCCGTACTGGGCGATGCCCGATCCCCTGCCATGCAGTCGGTACTCAATCTCAAAGTAAAATATCGGGAGTCGTTCAGGCCGTTTGCGCCCTCTGTGCTAAGGGATGATGTTGCCGATTGGTTTGAGCTTGATGGCGATAGCCCTTATATGCTGATGGTGGCTGATGTGGTCAAGTATCGCCGTCGTGCCATGACCGAAGCTGAACAGGCATTATTTGGGATTGAAAAGCTCAATGTGCCGCGCTCGGAAATCCCGGCCGTTACTCACGTGGATTACTCCGCGCGTATTCAGACCGTGCATGCAGAAACCAATCCGCGCTATCACGCACTTATTTCGGCCTTCAAGCAAGAAACCGGTTGCCCGGTCATCGTTAACACCAGCTTTAATGTGCGCGGCGAACCCATCGTCTGTACGCCGGGAGATGCTTTCCGCTGCTTTATGGGAACCGAAATTGAAGCACTGGCGGTGGGTAATTGCTTTCTTAGGAAAGAGGATCAGGATCCGGCGCTGAAACTGAACTATGAGACTGCATTTGAACTCGATTAGCCGCCAGCGGATAGCGAAAATACTTGGCTGGACATTACTGGCAATCATCCTCTACGCGATGGCCAGTGCTTTTGTTTTGCTTGCCAGTCTTGTTATGTTTCAAAAAGACATAATTCCTGATCTACCGTGGGTTTCCAGTGTGCAAAAGCAATTGTACAAGGGGGCTCGAAATATCTGGCAGGCACGGCCGGATTGTGCAGTTTTTGATCCGGATGTGATTTACAAGCCGAAAAACGGCAAGTGTCAATTTGACAACGTAGAATTCAAGACAGAGCTGAATTTCTCACCCGAGGGCCGCTATACCGGCGACAAACCCGCTGGTAAAGGTATTGCCGTACTTGGCGATTCACATGCCATGGGCTGGGGTGTTGGCGACAAGGAGACTTTCTCGGCGGAGTTGCAAAGACTGAGTGGCCGGCCTGTATTCAATCTGGCAGTTTCCAGCTACGGCACAGTAAGGGAGTTGATCCGGATGGAGAAATCCGGTTTGCTGGATAAAGTGGATACCGTAATCATTCAGTATTGCGACAACGATATCGATGAGAATATCGAATTCCGTCCGCTAACTCTGCAAATGGCACAGCAAAAATTTTCAGTTGTATCGCAATCGGGTACGACTGCTCCATCTTTGTCCAGCAAGCTTGATTATCTAAGAAAGGCCTACGGAGCTGCTTTCAGAGCACCATTTTCCAATCTTAAGAGCCAATTAATCCCAAAAAAAGACAAACCTAAGGATTTTTTTCCGCACTACCAACCTATCGTCGACGCAGTTAAACAGCACGAGGCGTTGAAAACCAAGCGGGTTATCGTGTTTTACAGCAACGCGCATGGTCAAAAATTCAAAGGCTTTCCTCTGGGAAAAGATCGTCAGTTACCCAATGTCGAGTTTGTTGATCTGGGTTTGGTTCGGGACGACTATTATCGTATTGACGACCACCTAACCAGTGCGGGCCACATGCAAGCAGCACAACAACTCTTAAAATACGTTCAGCCGCAATAATCACTGCCATGAGAATTGCCGTGATAAAGCCATCAATATTTTATTGGCTTTCCCTATTGCTGAGTCTTCATGCGCTGCTATTTTACGGGTTGCCCGGTAAGGTTTTGGCGGCGGCCTGGGTATTGTTGGCAATATGGTTCCTGTTTGCCGGCGGACAACAGGCCATGCTTAGTGCGATTTCTCTGACTGTTTTTACCCTGCTTTTAAACGTTGCTATCCATTTTACCGGCTTGGAACGTGGGATTTATTATCGGCCACACGAGTTGATCAAATCGAGTGATCCTGATTTTGGCGGCATATACAACCCAGATATGCAAATTAGCATGAATGCGTTGTTTGGCGACATTGAAGCGATGGAGAAAGTAGGTATCAAGGAGCCGCACGAGATTTCTTACCGCACCGATGGTTTGGGATTCCGGAATCCATCCGATTATCATGGACAAAAAATCGTATTGGTCGGCGATTCTTTTGTGGCTGGCGCAAACGACACGCAATCCTGTTTGCTTTCCGAATGGCTTCGAAAAAGTCACGAGATTGATACCTATAACTTGGGTTTCCCCGGCGACATGGACGATTACGTAAACCGCGTCAGAGCATTCCGGAAGGTCAAGGGAAATGATTTTCGTATGGCGCTGTTTGTGTACGAGGGGAATGATTTTAGGCCATTCAGTGACAAACCTGTCGTTAAGCGCACGTTGTTGGAACGATACTCGGATGTGTTTAAGAGCACTAGTCTGTGGCGTTATAGCCGCTCGCTGTATCTACGGGGAGGTAAGGCGAGACACGGTCAACCGCCCCCAACGCCTCATGTGCAGGAGGTTGGCGGGAATCCCGTTGCCTTTTTTTCCGAAGACCAGCCGCTTATATCAAGCCGCGTCCCACTACTTGAATCGAACCTGAATTTTGTTTCGGCCGTCCAGGCGCTCAAGCCAAATCTGATAGAAATATTTTTTATACCGGTCAAATACAGGGTATATGCCCAATGGTTGACGCAAGAGACGTTGCCAAACGAGCAGTGGAATTATCTGGCAAGAGTTGGCAAGCAGGCCGGAATTCCTGTTCATGACCTCACGCCCGTTTTGGTTAAAGAGGCCGAGCGTTTATTGCCGCTAGGGCAGTATGTCTATTGGCGGGACGATACACACTGGAACTGTAGCGGCATGCGGGTGGCGGCCGGCGAAGTGGCGCACGTTTTGCCAAAAGAATAGCTGCAATAGATTGAGACGACAATGATGAAAGAGAAAAAATTCTCGCAGCCTCAGCTCAGTATTGTTCTGGTCAATTACAAGTCTCCGGAAATGACTACGATTTGCATGGATCTGCTTCAAAAGTCGGTTGATGTTTCTGTCGTGCCTGTTTGGGTGGTTGACAATGACTCGAAGGATGAGAGCCTGGCGTTTCTTAAATCGTTAAACTGGATTAACTTGATAGAAAGAAAGCCTGTAGACCAGGAAGCTGGGTTCATGGCTCATGGTTGCGCGCTTGATTTGGTTTTGAAAAAAGTAACGACAAAGTATTTATTGCTTCTGCATACTGATACTTTTGTTCATGATGCATCGATTATTCAAATAATGCTTGATAAATGCTTGGCCGATGATATGGTCGTTGCCGTCGGTTGCCGGGAGCCGGAGGCGCGCAGCCTAATAAAAAATATTGGAAGAATGATTACTCGAGGTTCCAAGTATTATTTTAGAAAAATCAAAGTGATGATGGGCATGAAATCCAGGCCGCCAAGACCCCATTTTGAAGTTTATCTGAAGAGCTATTGTGCCTTATGGAATGTGGAAATTATCAGACGTAACGGCATGAGCTTTTCAATGGGGGAAAGAACCCCAAGCTACGAGATGCAGGACAGACTTCCGCTGCTCGGCTATAAAATTGTGGAAATCCCCGCAAAAACAATGTTTGATCATCTTGATCACATTGAAAAAGGGACAATTTCGGCAACAAACGGGTTTAGAAAGAACCACAGAAGAGTCGGTGATTATCAAAAAAAGCTTGGCAAATTTAGTCGTAATTTGCCGGATGTTAGCGATGGGTCAAACCGATAAATGCCAAAATCTTTTTCTCCAATACTCGCTAAAGCCTATGTGGGCACGCAGCTTACGCAGGTAATGCCTGCCGATATCGAGGTGCTGGGGCAACTGGCGCGGCTCATCTGGCAGCACGCCTACACCGGCATCGTGCCGCAGGCGCAGATCGACTATATGCTGGCCCAACGCTACAACCCGCAGCGTCTGGTTGAGGAGTTGAGAACGCCGGGTATTTGGTGGGATAAGGCGCTCGTCGATGGTGAGTTGTCGGCTTTTGCCTCGACACTGCTCACTGATATTCCGGGCGAGATGCAATTGGACAAACTCTACGTACATCCCGAGCGGCAGCGGATCGGACTCGGCGGTCGTTTCATCGAGCTTGCTACATCGCGCGCACGGGACGAGGGCTGCGACACACTGATTCTCGCGGTTAACAAGCAGAACGAACGTGCCATCGCGGCCTACAAGAAATACGGGTTTGACGTGCGTGATGCCGCAATAGTCGATATTGGTGACGGATTCTTCATGGACGACTTTATAATGGCAAAGGCGCTGGTTTGATGCGCTAATGGAGCAGGAATGAAACTCAATTTTTCCAAGATGCACGGACTAGGCAACGATTTCGTTGTTCTCGATGGCGTTCGCCAGCGGTTATCGCTGAACGCGGCGCAGATCAAGTTCCTGGCCGACCGTAACTTCGGTGTCGGTTGCGATCAGTTGCTGCTGGTTGAGAAGGCGACCCAGCCGGACGTTGATTTCCGCTATCGCATCTTCAACGCCGATGGCGGTGAGGTCGAGCAGTGCGGCAACGGCGCGCGCTGCTTCGTGCGCTTCGTGCATGACCAGAAACTGACTGACAAACGCGAGATTCGCGTCGAGACCATGAGCGGGATTATCGTTCCGCGCCTTGAGACCGATGGAAATGTCACGGTCAATATGGGTGTACCCGTCTTCGACCCGGCGCGCGTACCTTTCGTGGCTGATGCTGAAGCCATTGAATATCCCCTCGCTGTGGGCGACGAAACGGTTTCAATCTCAGCCGTCTCGATGGGTAACCCGCACGCTGTGCAGGTCGTCGCCGATGTCGATAATGCGCCGGTCGAGCGTCAGGGGCCGGTCATCGAGAACCATCCGCGTTTCCCCAAACGCGTCAATGCAGGCTTCATGCAGATCATTGACCGCAACGCCATCCGACTGCGCGTTTTTGAGCGCGGTGCCGGCGAAACACTGGCCTGCGGCACGGGTGCCTGTGCCGCTGTGGCGGCGGGTATTGCGCGCGGGCTGCTCGACTCACCGGTGCGCGTTACAACGCGAGGTGGTGATCTGAAGATTGCGTGGGGTGGTAAAGGTTCGCCAGTGCTGATGACTGGTCCTGCGGTCACCGTATTTACCGGAGAGATTGAACTATGAGATCAGACGACGTTGCCCAGTTTCTGCAGGAAAACCCGCAGTTTTTTGAGGAGCATTCTGAGCTGATGTCGCGCTTGGTCATACCGCATCCGCACGGCGGGCGAACCATCTCGATTACTGAGCGCCAGATGTTGAGTTTGCGCGACAAAAACAAGCAACTTGAAGGCAAGATGAGCGAGTTGCTTCAGTTTGGCGAAGAAAATGACACGATCAGCGAGAAAATGCATCGGCTGGGCGTGGCCATGATCGCTACGGCTTCCTTCCAGTCTGTACTGCACACCCTGAACTTTCACCTGCGTGACGACTTTTCCATTCCGCATGTGGCCTTGCGCTTGTGGGATAAGCCGGAAAGTGCGGATGAATTGCCGGAGTTTACGGATGTCAGCGAACAGTTACAGGTATTTGCCGAAACATTGAGCCAGCCCTACTGCGGCTCGACATCTGGCTTTGAAACCTCGTCATGGTTTGGTGATGCGTCCAGGCATGTGCGTTCACAGGCCCTTATCGCCATGCGTAACGGAGGTGGAACGATCGGCATGATTGCACTGGGTAGCGAAGATGCGCAGCGTTTCTACGCCGGTATGGGTACGCTCTATCTGGAGCGACTAGGCGAGATGGCCTCGGCGGCGCTGGCGCGGGTGTTGCGCTAACCCCTGCTCATGCTCTACAGCGAATCAGTCAGCGCTTACCTCGACGAACTCGCCCAGCAGCGGCGACAATCGCCACATACCGTAAGTAACTACCGGCGTGATCTGGGTGTTCTCTGTAGGCTGGTTGATGAACTTGCGGGTGCGTGTCAGCTCAATACGATCCAAAACCATCACATTCGCCGCTTCGTAGGCCAACTGCATTCGCGCGGGCTAGGGGGGCGCTCACTAGCCCGTATGCTATCGGCCTGGCGCGGGTTCTATCGCTGGCTTGGTCAGCGCGGTGAGGCGTCGTTGAATCCGGTTGATGGCGTACGCGCGCCAAAAAGCCCTAATGCCTTGCCCAAGGTGCTATCCCCCGACGAGGCTAACCGGCTGCTGGATGTGTCAGGTGATGATGTGCTGGAGATTCGCGATCAGGCCATGTTCGAACTTTTTTATTCGTCCGGGCTGCGATTAGCCGAACTCGCTGCGCTCGATATGGGCTGTCTGGATGACCTGCTGGCCGGTGAGGTTCGCGTTCTCGGCAAGCGCAGCAAGCTAAGGCTGGTTCCTGTGGGCAGCAAGGCGTGTGAAGCGGTAAGGATATGGTCGCTGCGGCGTGTTGAAGTGGCTTCGCCTGAAGAACCGGCTCTCTTCGTGGGGCAGCGTGGGGGGCGAATCAACCCGCGCGTGATTGAAGAACGACTCAAGCGGCGGGCGCTGGCCCAAGGCTTGCCTACCAGCGTCCATCCGCACATGTTGCGCCATTCCTTTGCGTCACACGTGTTGCAGTCGTCAGGAGATTTGCGAGCGGTACAGGAGATGCTCGGCCATGCCAGCATTGCCTCAACGCAGGTCTATACCCATCTCGACTTCCAGCATCTGGCCAAGGTCTATGATGCCGCCCATCCACGAGCCAAGCGGAAATAGGGTTGCCGGATTAGTGACGGCTTACTTCTTTCCCCAAAGCGCTTCAACCCGATTGTCCCGGCCACAGCCGTTGCGGTAGTAGGTGTAACGCACGGGGTTTTTCTTGTAATAGTCCTGATGGTATTCCTCGGCCGGGTAAAAAATTGTCGCTGCGATGATTTCGGTATGGATCTCCTTGAACTTGCCGCTCGCCAACAAGGCGTCTCGGCTGCCTTCGGCAACCTTGCGTTCGGCATCGTTCTGCCAGTAAATCCCGCTGCGATACTGAGTCCCTTTGTCGCAGAATTGCTGATCTTTCACGGTCGGATCAATATGCCTCCAGAAGTAATCCACCAACTGTGCGTAACTCACTTTTGCCGGTTCGTAGGTTACTCGTACAGCCTCGGTGTGTCCCGTGCCGCCGGCGCTAACCTGCTCGTAGGTCGGATTGAATTTATTGCCGGCGGTATAGCCGGATTGCGCGCCAAGGACGCCGGGCAATTTCTCGAAATCGGCTTCGATGCACCAGAAACAACCGCCTGCAAAAATGGCCGTTGCTGTGTTGTCAGGCTTGGCAGGAGGGGCGTCAGCCGCTACAGCACCAGTGACAATACCTAATGCGAATAACAAGGATAGGGCCAGTCGATTGATCATGTTCATGTACGTAGCTCCGGAAGTGTTTCGGCGCGTGGAACGAACTTCAGGGCCACGCCGTTGTTGCAGTAACGTTTACCCGTTGGCTTTGGGCCATCATTGAAAATATGTCCTTGATGGCCGACGCAGCGGCTGCAGTGGTACTCGGTACGGGGGTAAATGAGTTTGAAATCGGTTTTTGTTTCAATGCCATTGGGCAGGTATTGCCAGAAACTTGGCCAGCCGGTCCCGCTTTCGTATTTTGCGCTGCTGTCGAACAAGGGTTGATAACAAGCGGCGCAAACAAAGGTTCCATCCCGCTTTTCGGTATTCAGAGGGCTGGTTCCTGCACGTTCGGTATCCTCTTCGAACAGTACACGATAGGCGGCCGGCGGTAGCAGGGCGGCCCACTCGGCCTTCGATTTGATAAGTTGCATAGGGTTTCCTTCCTTGGCCATGGCCAGTTGTATTCCCGGGACGGGGAGTGTAAAGGCGGCTAAGCCGCCCAGCCATTTAAGCGTTTGACGACGATCCATGATGTTCTCCATAAAACAGATGAAATTACGTGGGTAATGCTGTGAACGTTGGTTATACACAGCTAGGCATTGAGACGGCCTGCAATACTTCGCCCGATTTTACATCCTGAACCTGAGCGGCCAGTCCAAGGTTCTCGCGCTTCCAGTCGGCAGGCAATTTCACGGTTTGCCGCCATTCTGACCGGCCTGTTTGTGCATTGAGCATCACCGGCGCAGACCAATAGCGCACCACATTGTCATGCTTAAGCTTTGCCCCCTTGTTCTCCCCAGCCCTAACACGGGTGGTCAGTTGTTTCTCATACAAAATCACAATGCCCTGAGCCGCTTGTCCGGTGCGAGCATTCTCGTCAAGGACGAAGCGTGCTTCAATTTCAGCAGAATCGCTGCCGGACGGCCGCATGAAAACGTTTATCCGGGCCCGGGCCGGTTGACGGTTAATCATCTGAATTCGGTTATCAAGAACATTCTGGTTGCTCCATTCCCGCAGTTCTTTCATCCCCGCGAAAACTTCAGGGGTGTAAATGGTGCTGCTTGAAGCGAGTTGGCTCAGCCACCGCTGACGGTCAGAAAACACGGGGTGTGCAAAGGGGTCTTTCCAGCCGATGTAATCCCAGTAATCAACATGCAGCGATAGCGCTATAACTTGTTCGGCACTAAATCGTCTTGACAGTTCCCCGAGCCAACGATCAGCCGGAGGGCAGCTGCTGCAGCCCTCGGAAGTGTAAAGCTCAATCAGCGCCACAGTGTGAGTGGGACTTTGTGCGCTGCAACTGGCCGCTTGTGATGCAAGTGCCGGAAGGGCAAGGCAGCATGCCAGCGCCGTGCGGGAAAGCCGGTTTGAGTACGGCAAAACGATCTCCTGATTGAGTTTATGTTTATTTGTCGTTTGAGCCGCGGGGGAACTTACAAAAATAATGGGACTAAACACCTAGGGAAACACCGAATAAGTGTCAAAAGGAGTGAACGATTCTTTTGTCATATGGTCTGATGAAGAGTTCTGATCACAAGGGTTGCGACGATGAAGCAAATGACGCTGGCGGCAACAAAAGGATTCGAGAAACACAACCGG
>JBBRDR010000058.1:0-17699 GCA_038203745.1 Burkholderiales bacterium
ATGGTGGTGATGGGCAGAATTGAACTGCCGACCTGTGGGTTATGAATCCACCGCTCTAACCAACTGAGCTACATCACCACGTAGGGCGCGAGATTATAGGGTTGCCGGTGGCTAATGGTCAAGTTTTATGGTCACACAAGGAACGCAAGCTTGTTTATAATGGCAGTTATGCCTCTGCCCGCATCCCTTCTTGCCTCCATTATCAGCGCCATTCTCGAAACGGCGACGCAAGGCTCTGCGTCCGACCCGGTGCAGTACGAGACCTATGCAACGCACCGCCAATTGCCGCCGGAAGCCAAGCTGGGTGTTATGTTACCTCCGCCAGGTGACGGTTCCGTGGTGATTAACGGCCAGGCTCTACGGCTTGCTCCCACGGCTCAGTTTCGCAGCCAGAAAAACCTGATAGTTATGCCGATGACCATTCAGGACACAAAAGACGTTGTTTATATCACCGACGCCTCCGGCGCGATTTATCGCGTGTGGATGCTCCACCCGGCTGAAGTTGAAGCCCACCCAAAGAACTGACCAGGGAAACATGGTAAAAAAACTGTTCATCCGCACCTTCGGGTGCCAGATGAATGAGTACGATTCGGACAAGATGGCCGATGTACTCGCTGCTTCTGAAGAGATCGTCAAAACCGACACCCCCGAAGACGCCGACATCATTTTGTTCAACACCTGCTCGGTGCGACACAACGCACAGGAACGTGTTTTTCACGATCTCGGGCGCATCCGGCGGCTCAAGAAAGCCAATCCCGATCTGATTATTGGCGTTGGTGGCTGTGTAGCCAGTCAGGAAGGCGAAACGATCATCAAGCGAGCGCCCTATGTGGATGTTGTTTTTGGCCCGCAGACACTCCACCGTCTGCCGCAACTGATCGCAGAACGTCGACAACGGGGCAAACCGCAGGTTGATATCTCCTTCCCCGAAATCGAGAAATTCGACAACCTACCGCCAGCCAAAGTAGAGGGTGCGTCAGCTTTTGTTTCGATCATGGAGGGCTGCAGCAAGTTCTGCACCTTCTGCATCGTGCCCTATACGCGAGGCGAAGAGGTTTCGCGACCCTTTGACGATATTTTGACCGAGGTTGCCGGGCTTGCTGCACAAAACGTCCAGGAAATAACCCTGCTCGGGCAGAACGTTAACGCTTACCGCGGTACCATGTCGGCAGGTGAGGAAAAAGCAGACCTCGCTCTGCTTATCGAATACATCGCCGAAATTCCCGGTATCGAGCGCATCCGCTACACCACCTCGCACCCGCGCGAGCTTTCGCAACGCCTGATCGACGTTTACACCACCGTGCCAAAACTGGTCTCACACTTGCATCTACCCGTGCAATCGGGCTCTGATCGCATATTGGCGGCGATGAAGCGGGGCTATACGGCTATTGAATACAAGAGCCTGGTACGCAAGCTGCGTGCTGCACGGCCTGACCTCTCTCTATCATCAGACTTCATTGTCGGCTTCCCCGGTGAAACCGCTGAGGATTTTGAAAAGACCATGAAGCTGATCGACGACGTCGGTTTCGACGCCTCGTTTTCCTTTCTCTACAGTTCGCGGCCCGGCACGCCAGCGGCCGAACTGACGGATGACACGCCGCATGAACTGAAAACCGAGCGCCTGATGCGCCTGCAAAAACGTATCGAGGAACTGGCGCACGTTGTTTCGCAATCCATGGTCGGCACCGTCCAGCGTGTCCTGGTTGAAGGCCAGGCCAAAAAAGATGTTACCGAACTGGCCGGGCGCACTGACAACAACCGCATCGTCAATTTCGTAGGCAACCCGCGTTTGGTACATCACTTTGTTGATGTCAGCATCACAGCGGCCTTGCCGCATTCGCTGCGAGGCGAGATCCTGACCACGGAATCATGACCAAAGGGAATTCTAGCGATGACTGAAAGAAACTCCGCAGGATGAGCGCCAAGACGCCTGTCAAACCCAGAGCCATCGACTTGTTGCTCTCACCGGTCAATAACTCACAGCTTGCTAATCTGTGCGGTGCGCTCGATGAAAACTTGCGCCAGATTGAAACAGCGCTCGATGTCTCCATCGCCCGGCGCGGCGAACGCCTCACCCTGCGCGGTGAAAAAGAACAGATGGCGCGCGCGTCCGAAGCACTGCAAATGTTCTACGCGCAATCGAAAAGCCCTCTTTCGGTCGACGAAATCCAACTCGGACTGATCGAACTTATCAACCGTCCGCGGCGCAAAGACACCCCTGTGGGCGGCACGTCGCCATCGTTGATGACGCGCAAAACCGAGCTGCATGGACGCACACCACGCCAGATCGAGTACCTCAAGCACATTCAGGAGCACGACATTACGTTTGGTACCGGCCCGGCCGGTACCGGCAAAACCTACCTGGCGGTTGCTTCTGCCGTCGACGCCATCGAGCGCGAACTGGTACAACGCATCGTACTGACCCGACCCGCCGTCGAGGCCGGGGAACGACTTGGTTTTCTGCCCGGCGATCTGGCACAAAAAATCGACCCCTACCTGCGCCCCCTCTACGACGCGCTTTACGACCTGATGGGCTTCGACAAGGTGGCCAAGCTTTTCGAACGCGGCGCCATCGAAATTGCCCCGCTGGCCTACATGCGCGGACGCACGCTCAATCATGCTTTCATCATTCTGGATGAAGCGCAAAACACCACGCCGGAACAGATGAAGATGTTTCTCACGTGCATCGGTATCGGCGCTAAAGCCGTGGTTACCGGCGATGTGACGCAGATCGATCTGCAACGCGGGCAAAAGAGCGGCCTGATTGAAGCGCGCGTAATTCTGAAGGACGTGCGCGGCATCGCTTTTACTGAATTTCAGAAGGAGGATGTGGTTCGGCACCCGCTGGTCGCCCGCATTGTATCGGCCTACGAAGCGCATACGGCCTCGCTGGAGGGAAAGTGACCAGCAAACGCCTCAACCTCAGCGTGCAATACGCCTGCAACGAAACAGAACTCCCCTTGCGCCCTCAAATTCGTGCCTGGGTGCGAGCGGCACTAAACGTTGATGGCATGCGTGGCGGTCAAATCACCGTGCGTTTTGTTGATGGCGAAGAAGGGCAGTTACTGAACAAGAACTACCGGGAAAAAGACTATGCGACCAATGTATTGTCCTTCCCCTATGCCAGCGACCCGTTAATCTGTGGCGACCTGGTCATTTGCGCGCCGGTCGTCCTGCGCGAGGCCGCCGAGCAATCCAAATTACCGGATGCTCACTACGCTCATCTGGTTGTGCATGGCCTGCTGCATTTACAGGGTTATGATCACGAGGCCGGGGAAGAAGCGGCTCACATCATGGAAAATCATGAGCGCCGCATTCTGGCAAGCCTCGGATATAACGATCCCTATTCAGAAATTCTCTGACATATGAACAGCAACCCAATCAACAAACTCGGACTCCTTGAACGACTCTCAGGTCTCCTGTTGCGTGAACCTGGCGACAGGGAACAACTCATGCATCTGTTGCATTCGGCACACGAACGCAATCTTCTTGACGCCGATGCACTGTCAATCACGGAAGGCGCGCTGGCGGCATCTGAAATCAGCGTGTGTGATGTCATGGTGCCACGAGCCCAGATGAAGGTCATCGACATTGATTCCACGCCGGGTGACATCATTGCCCAGGTCAACCGTACAGCACACTCGCGCTTCCCGGTTATCGACGGCAATCGCGATAACGTAATTGGTTTACTGCTGGCCAAAGATCTTCTGCGTCTGCAATCAGGGGCCCGGTTCAATTTGCGCGACTGGCTGCGTCCGCCTGTGTTCATCCCTGAATCCAAGCGTCTTAACGTACTGCTGCGCGAGTTCCGGGTATCGCACAATCACATGGCCGTGGTGGTCGACGAGTACGCTGTCGTGTGCGGGCTGATCACCATCGAGGACGTACTCGAACAGATCGTCGGCGACATTGAAGACGAATACGATTTTGATGAAACCGACGCCAATATTCGTCTCGATCAAAACGGCCGCTACCGCGTCAAGGCACGCACCACCATTGAAGACTTCAACGCCCTCTTCAGCACTCAATTCAGTAATGAGGATTGTGTTACGGTGGGCGGCCTGATTATGCAACAACTGGGCCGGGTACCGAAACGCAACGAAGCCGTCGAACTCAACGGTATGCGGTTCCAGGTTTTGCGCGCTGACAGCCGCAGGTTATACACCCTGCTCGTCAGCCCCCTGGGCAGCAACCCTGATGCCCCATCCTGACCCTTTCAGGCTGAAGCTATTTATTGCATTTCTGCTCGGATCAGCGAGCGTGGCGGCTTACGCGCCGCTGGGCTGGTTCCCGCTGATCTGGCTGACACTGGCCGGCCTTTTTGCTCTGCTTACGTCGTCCGCAGAGCGTCGCAGAACAGGGCTCAACGGCGCATTAATGGGTGGCGCCTTCGCTCTTGGTCTGTTTCTCACCGGTGTATCTTGGGTGTATGTCAGCCTGAGCACATTTGGCGGCATGGCCGCGCCGCTTGCAGCGCTGTCCACTTTTCTGTTCTGTGGCGTACTGCTGATTTTCCCGGCATTGGCCGGTTTCCTTTTCGTACGCTTCTCCCCAACCGGCTGGTGGCAACGCGCGCTGTTTTTTGCGGCGCTATGGACGTTAAGCGAATGGTTGCGCGGCTGGGCTTTGACAGGCTTCCCGTGGCTGGCCATTGGATACTCACAGACACCGCCGAGCCCGCTTGCCGGTTTTGCCCCGGCATTGGGTGTCTATGGTGTCTCACTGCTGACGGCCCTCATTGCGGCGCTTATCTGCGAGGCTTTCAGACGCTTGATGCCTGCCGAACCCGGCCCTGCCACGACCCGCACCGGGGCAATGCCCCGATGGCGTTCGGCGTTACCTCTGCTTCTGTCCGGACTGCTGCTAGTCAGCGGCGACATGTTGCGTGATATTCGCTGGACATCGGCTCAAGGCGAACCGATTTCCGTGGCCCTGTTGCAAGGCAATGTCGCGCAGGACATCAAGTGGCGCCCTGAGAAATTCAATGAATCCCTGCGCACCTACTATCGTCTGGCCCTGGACAATCCGGCACAATTGACCGTCCTGCCCGAAACGGCGCTACCTGCCTTTCTTGAACAAATACCCAGCGAATACCTTGATGAACTCAAGACGCTTGCCGAGCGCCAGCAGGGCGACATGCTCTTTGGCATCGCCATGGGCGACAGACGCCAATACGCCAACGGGGCATTAAGCCTGGGAAGCTCCCCGGAGCAACGTTACCGCAAGTCGCATCTGGTGCCTTTTGGAGAGTTTGTACCCCCGGGGTTTGCCTGGTTCCTCAACGTCGCCAATATCCCGATGTCGGACTTTACGCCGGGCCCGGCCATACAGGCTCCCCTAACCATCGCCGGGCAAAAGGTTGCCGTAAATATCTGCTATGAGGACGCTTTCGGCGAGGAAATCATCCGGGCGCTTCCGGAAGCCACGCTGCTGGCGAATCTGTCCAATGTGGCCTGGTTCGGTGACTCACTGGCACCGGCGCAACACCTGCAGATTGCCCAGATGCGCGCGCTGGAAACCGGCCGCATGATGTTGCGCGCGACTAATACCGGAATGACCGCCATCATCACCGCCGACGGCCATGTTCAAAGCGTATTGAAGCCCTTCACCCGCGCCGCATTACGCGGCGAGGTTCGTGGCTACACAGGCAGCACACCCTATGTGCGCTGGGGCAACTGGTTGGCGATCCTGATCTCCGTTCTGCTGATGGCTTTCCTCGGCAAGCGCAACGCGGTATCCTCAAATAACTAATAACACGGGCGATTATCTCCATGGCACTCCTTTCCTGGTCAGACCAATACCTAATCGGCGATGTAACAATTGACAGCCAGCACCAAGAGCTGTTTAGGCTGATCAACGATTTCCACACCCAATGGACAGAAGACCGTGACCGTCAGGATATTGCCAGGGTATTGAATCAGCTCATCAACTATGCCCAGCTGCATTTCAAGGACGAAGAAACAATCATGGAGGAAGCCGGCTACCCGAAGTTTGTCCAGCATCAACAACTTCATGACGCCATGGTTGAGACGATTTTCAAGCTCCACAAGGATTTCACAGAAGGCGGCCTGCATCTGGAAATGGATACGATGCGCTTTGTCCGCGCCTGGCTGCTTGAACACATTCTGGAGAACGATTACATTTTCCGCGACTTTCTGGCGCGTAATAAAAAAATGCAGGAAGCGCCGGAGGAATAGGCCGTTTCCCGAGTAACGTCTAACCACAAGGCCATTAACTTCTTTCAGGACACTCAAATGCCTGCCCAAATTTTTACTGCCCAACTGCTCAAAACTGCCGGGATCAAGCTGGCAAATTCCACTGATCTCTATCCGGCGCTACACCAACCGGGCGATGCCGGTTTGCCCATGCTAGTCGTTGAGAACTCGCTTGGCCGCACTGTAATCGCCTTGCAGGGAGCACATGTGCTGGCATTCCAGCCGGCGGGTCAGCATGAGATGCTCTGGGTGTCGCCCAAGTGCGTTCTGGAAGCCGGCAAACCCATTCGTGGCGGCATTCCGCTGTGTCTACCCTGGTTCGGCCCAAGCCCGGACGGCACAACCATGCACGGGTTTGGCCGAACCCAGGAGTGGTCGCTGGTCGAAGTTGAAATCATGGATGACGGCAAGACGCGTCTGGCGTTTGAATTAAAAGGCGATGCCTCAACCTGCGAAGTATGGCCGCATGCCTTTGCCTTCCGCTTTGATGTGCTCGCAGGAAAAGAACTGACGCTCGGCATCACTATTGAAAACCACAGCGATGCAGTTGCCCCGCTGGCCTTTGCCTTCCATACCTACTTCGCCGTTCCGAAACTCGCCAAAGCACGCGTCTCCGGGCTTGAAGGCACGACCTTCATCGACAAAGCGGACAATTTAAAACGCAAGACACAACAGGGCGATGTCACCATCAGCGCTGTAACCGACCGCATCTACCTGGATGTTGCGGCACAGCAGACACTGAAGGGGTCCAACGGCAACATCCGGATCGAATCCGACGCAAAGTGTGCCGTTGTCTGGAATGCCTGGAGCAACGACAAAAACATGATTGACCTCGGCGAGGGCAATCATGTTGGATACCTCTGTGTTGAACGCTGTGACGTTGCCGACCGTGCAGTGACATTACAACCGTGCGGCATTTATCGCTCCTGGATGATTCTATCGCGCTGACAAGTCGACAAACGCGCGCCGGGGCTGTGAATAATAGCCCCGGCGTTCTCGTGGCATGAAAAACCAAGTAAAATCGGCTTTTGTTCAGCTAACATAAAGCCTTTCATGCCCACTTTTCAGGAAGTCATTCTGCGTCTCCAGAATTTTTGGGACAAACAAGGTTGCGCGCTCCTCCAGCCCTACGATATTGAAGTCGGAGCCGGCACCTTTCACACGGCCACCTTTCTGCGCGCCATCGGTCCCGAGCCCTGGAGCGCCGCCTACGTGCAACCTTCACGCCGCCCCAAGGATGGCCGCTATGGCGAGAACCCCAACCGCCTGCAGCACTACTACCAGTATCAGGTGGTCTTGAAACCCTCGCCGCTGAACATTCAGGAACTCTACCTGCAGTCGCTTGAGGCGTTGGGCGTCAACCTGCAGGAACACGATATCCGCTTCGTCGAAGACGACTGGGAATCACCCACACTTGGTGCCTGGGGCCTGGGTTGGGAAGTCTGGCTGGACGGGATGGAAGTCACGCAGTTCACCTACTTTCAGGAAGTCGGATCGCTGACCTGCAAACCGGTGCTCGGCGAGATCACCTACGGCCTCGAACGGCTGGCCATGTACCTGCAAGGCGTCGAAAACGTCTATGACCTCGTCTGGGCCGAAGGCCCCGGCTACCGCATCACCTACGGCGACGTTTACCACCAGAACGAAGTCGAGCAGTCCAAATACAATTTTGAACACTCCAACGTCGAGATGTTGTTCCGCCACTTCGGCGAGCACGAGTCCGAGGCCAAGCGCCTGATGGCGGCCAACCTCACCCTGCCGGCCTTCGAGCAGGTGATGAAGTGCTCGCACACATTCAACATGCTCGATGCCCGAGGCGCCATTTCGGTGACCGAACGTGCCGCCTACATCGGCCGCGTGCGTGCGCTGGCGCGCGAAGTCGCGCAGTCTTACTACAATTCGCGTGAAGCCCTCGGCTTCCCCATGTGCAAAACGAAAATAGGTGCCGGGGAGGGCAAGTAAATGGAAAACACCCTGCTCATTGAGCTGCGCACTGAAGAACTGCCACCCAAGGCACTGGCAAAACTCGGTGAAGTCTTTGCCGCCGGCGTACATGCCGGCCTTGCCGACCGCCATCTCGTCCAGACTGGCAGCCACTACGAATGGTTCGCCACGCCACGCCGTTTGGCGGTACAAATCCCACATGTTCTTGCACAGGCTCCAAACGCTCTACTGCAGGAAAAACTCATGCCGGTTTCCGTTGCGTTTGATGCAGAAGGCAAACCGACGCCTGCATTGCTTAAAAAACTTGAGTCGAAAGGCATCCCTGTTTCGGAAGTTCCAAAATTCGAAAAGAGAATCGATGGAAAATCCGAAGTAGTGTTCTATAGCAACATGGTTACTGGGGCAATTCTCCAAAATTCGCTAGATATAATTGTTGAGGACGCCCTCAAAAAACTGCCCATCCCCAAAGTCATGCGCTGGGGCGATTCCGATGTGCAATTTGTGCGTCCGGTACACGGCCTGATCATGCTGCACGGCGGAAACGTCGTGCCGGGCGAAGTGCTCGGCCTCAAGAGCGGCAACAGTACGCTCGGCCATCGCTTCCTCTCCGCAGGCGCAATCACGCTGAACAATGCTGATGACTATACCAACGTACTCGAACAGGGTAAAGTCATTGCCTCTTTCGCCAAGCGTCGGGACATCATCGCCAAGGCACTGCAGGCCAAGGCCGACGAACTCGGCGCTCAGGTCAAACTGCACAACACGCTGCTTGATGAAGTCACCGCGCTCGTCGAATGGCCAGCGATCTACGTCAGCGAGTTTGAGGCTGAATATCTCGAAGTACCGCAGGAATGCCTGATCCTCACCATGCAGGCCAACCAGAAATATTTCCCGTTGTTTAACGCCGACGGCAAGTTGCAGAACCGCTTCCTGATCGTCTCGAACATGGCGGTTGCCGACCCGAAACACATCATTGAAGGCAACGCCCGCGTCGTACGCCCGCGACTTTCAGATGCCCGCTTTTTCTACAATCAGGATCGCAAACACGGGTTTGCATCACGCGCCTTCAAACTCGGCAATGTCGTCTATCACAACAAGCTTGGCTCACAAGGCGATCGCGCGCAACGCATGAGCACGCTGAGCACCTGGATCGCCGCTCAACTCGGCGCAGACCCAATCATTGCCGGCCGCGCCGGATTATTGTGCAAGGTTGACCTGCTCACCGATATGGTTGGCGAGTTCCCCGAACTACAAGGCATTATGGGGCGCTATTACGCCCAGCATGAAGGTGCGCACCCGGATCTGACGGAAGCCATGGATCACCACTATCGCCCGCGCTTTGCCGGCGACTTGCTGCCCGAAGGCTTGATCTCCTGTGCCGTTGCACTGGCCGACAAGCTTGACTCACTGACCGGCTTCTTCGGCATTGGACAGATCCCGACCGGCGACAAGGACCCCTTCGGCCTGCGCCGCGCCGCACTGGGCATCCTGCGCATCCTTATGGAAAAGCCCCTACCTCTCGATCTGGGCGAACTGATTGCCGAAGCAACCAAAACCTTCCCCGGCGGCATGCTCAGCAGTGCCGGGGTTGAAACGCAACTGCTTGACTTCATGCTGGATCGTCTGCGCGGCCTGCTCAAGGACAGCGGTTACGCCCAGGACGTGATCGAGTCGGTACTGGCACAACGCCCGACTCGCATCGATCTCGTCCCGGCCAGATTGGCCGCCGTACAAAGTTTCCTTACTCTGCCCGAAGCGCCGGCGCTGGCCGCCGCCAACAAACGCATCGGCAACATCCTGAAAAAGGTTGAGGGTGGAACGTTTGCCGAACCGGATGCCGCCCTGCTTCAGGAAGATGCCGAAAAAGCACTCTATGCCCGGATTCAGGAAATTGCCCCGATCGTGCAGACTCACGTTGGCCAGCAAGATTACGCCGGCGCGCTAAAGGCTCTGGCTTCGGTACGCGCCGAAGTAGATCATTTCTTTGACAAGGTGATGGTCAACGTTGATGATTCTGCTGTGCGCGCCAATCGACTTGGTCTGCTCAAGGCACTTTTCGATCAACTCAACGCAGTCGCTGACATTTCAAAGCTGAGCGTATGAAACTTGTTATCCTCGATCGTGACGGCGTCATTAACCATGACTCCGAGCATTTCATCAAGTCACCGGCGGAGTGGAAAGCACTTCCCGGCAGCCTGGAATCTATCGCCAAGCTGACGCAAGCCGGCTACAAGGTGGTGGTCGCCACCAACCAGTCGGGCATCGGGCGCGGGCTGTTCGACATGGACACGCTCAATGCCATGCACGACAAAATGCACCGTGCCGTGCAGGCGATCGGCGGACGTATCGACGCCATTTTCTACTGCCCTCATGCCGCAGACTCGAACTGCAATTGCCGCAAACCCAAACCGGGCATGTATGAACGTATTGCCGCGTGCTTCAACACTGACCTTACCAACGTCTACGCTGTTGGCGACTCCCTGCGTGACCTGCAAGCCGCTGTAGACGCCGGCGCCCGGCCGGTTCTGGTGCTCACCGGCAAAGGCAAATTTACGCACGCAGAAGAAATAATCCCCGAAGGCACGCTGGTTTTCGATGATCTGGCTGCGGTTGTTGACCATATTCTGAAATAACAACCCTTGATGATTGCTTTCATCCGTTCCCTGGTTTTTGCTTTTCTCGCTGCCCTCGTTACTGCCCTTGCCGGATTCCTGGTTGCTTTGGCGGTCGTGCTCCCGATGCGCGTCCGCTTCGGGATCATCGCTCTATGGCACCCGGTAATCATGGCGCTTTGCCGTTATGTACTGGGCCTCGATTATCAGGTCATCGGCCGTGAAAACATTCCGGCCACACCCGCCGTGATTCTCTCCAAACACCAATCCGCGTGGGAAACCATCGGCCTGCAGGCGATCTTTCCCCCCTTGGTTTTCGTGCTGAAGAAATCACTGCTCCTGATCCCCTTTCTGGGCTGGGCATTTTCCTCGATCAAGATGATCTCGATTGACCGCAGCGCCGGCAAGGACGCACTTCGTCAAGTTGTCGACCAGGGCCGTGAGCGCCTTAAGGCGGGTTACTGGGTAGTCATCTTCCCCGAAGGTACGCGCATTGCGCCTGGAGAAACGCGCCGTTTCAAGGCTGGTGGCGCTCACTTGGCCGTCAACGCCAAAGTGCTGGCCGTGCCGGTGGCACACAATGCCGGCGAGTTCTGGGGAAAGAACGCTTTTGTCAAAAAACCCGGCCTGATCACGGTCAGCATCGGCCCGGCCATCGACCCGACCGGGAAAAAAGCTGAAGAAGTAACCGCGCTCGCCGAACAGTGGATCGAGGGTGAAATGCGCCGAATTTCGCCACACTACTACCCTAACGCTGCCCATGCCGTGGCAAGCTGAACTCCCGCTGGCCGGCGAAAAACCGCTGGCTGAGAACGAAACACCCCGCACCATCGCTCTCGGCGACCGCATTGTTCCCTACGTTCTACGCCGCGCCAGACGTCGCACCATCGCACTCTCCATCGACCAGCGTGGCCTGCGAGTCGGCGCACCGCCTCGCGCTTCACTACGTGAGGTTGAGTCACTGATTCTCCAGCATGGTGACTGGGTCGCACAAAAGCTCGATGAATGGCGCAGCCGTCGGCGCCCGGAACCTCTTAAAATCGTTGATGGAACGCAGCTACCGTTTCTTGGAGAATCACTGTTAATCCGTCTGGCGCTGGGCAGCAACCGTGTCCTGTGGAACGAACAGGCCGCCCCGACGCTCACCCTCTGCCTGAGTTCGCCAGCAGACGTGTGTCGTGTTCTGGAAAAAGCCCTGCGGGAAAAAGCCCGCCAATTATTTGCCGTGAGACTCGATCATTTTGCCGCACAACTCGGACTGACCGTCCCCGCACTCTCCCTGTCTGCGGCCCGTACGCGCTGGGGCAGTTGCAGCGCAAAAACCGGGATTCGTCTCAACTGGCGGCTGATTCATTTCCAACCGCATATCATCGACTACGTGGTTATCCATGAACTTGCCCATTTGCGCGAGATGAACCACAGCTCACGTTTCTGGGCGATCGTAGAAGGATTAGTGCCTGACTACAAAGACAAAAGACGGGAATTAGCGGCGCTTAGCGCATCCGTCCCGGATTTCATGTAAGCGCTATGTATGTAATGGCTTGAGGGGAATTAACTAACCTCAGTGGAACAGACCGCATCACTGCGGCGCTCGATACGAAGGTGTCCGAATCTTTGACATTCGCTTTGAAAACAAAACGATCTCGGAAATCAACGACACCATCACCTATGAGTTTTAACGGCCTAACCTGGCAAATGACCCTTATCCAATCGTTCATGCATCCCCTACATAAAATGACTATCACGATGAAAACGTTCTCCCTGATACTGGGCTGCTTGATTACTAATGTTGTTCAGGCTCAGTCACCAGGGCAGGCCGTAGCTCCAAAGCAATTGTTTCCAAGCAGCATCTTGAATATTTACTCGCCGGATTCTGAAGGTTGGGTTATTACAGGCGCTGCGAGCAATGGCATATCGTTTGGAAAAAGAGGCGCCGAGAGTAATGAGACGTATGGAGCTCAAGTCATTATTTTTGAAATGCCTCCAACAACCGGTAGCGAGGAGCTCGTTAGCTTTGTCAAAAAACGTATTGCAGCAATGAATCCTCCCCCTCGCTTTCAAGAAGCCAGCTCCAATTATGAGTCCGGCGAGAATCGCGGCTATCCGTGTGTCAATGTTCATATCGTTTTTGATGACACCGCTGCGGTTACACCCACCCGCAAAGAGCAACTCAAGTTACAGGTTACTTCCTTATACTGCCGTCATCCGGTACAACAACAGCTTGGATTTTTCGCTGCATATTCTCACCGTGGAAAGTCCACTGACGATCAAATCGAAACAGCAGCAAAAAGTTTTATAGGCGGTGTCAATGTCACTAAGAATTAGGGGGTTCCCAGATTCGCAAGTGCGATTGATGGTTTTCTAGCTCATCGTTCTTTTCTCATCTTCAGCTGGGCACAACGTAGGGCCAACCTACCAACAGACTGTTTACTCACCCGGTGCATGTTCCGTTGGTAGAATCACAGGCTATGCCCGTTGACCTTCCTTTCACCCGAACATCCTTTAAGGACACACCATGAGACTTCTTCACACCATGCTCCGCGTCGTCAATCTTGACCGTTCGCTTTCTTTTTACACCGAGGTTCTCGGCATGCGCCTGCTACGCCGCTCTGACTACCCCGAAGGCCGTTTCACCAACGCCTTCGTCGGCTACTGCGATGAAAACGAGGGCGCCGTACTTGAACTGACGCACAACTGGGACACCACATCCTACGACCCGGGCAACGCTTACGGCCACATCGCACTCGCGGTTGAGGATGCCTATGCGGCTTGCGAACTCATAAAAACAAAAGGCGGCAAAGTCGTGCGTGAAGCCGGTCCGATGAAACATGGCACAACCGTAATTGCTTTTGTTGAAGATCCCGACGGCTACAAGATCGAGCTGATTCAAAAGAATACGCTCTAAGCGAAAGAGACGAATGGCCTTCCCGTCCTTCTTTACCGAAATACCACCGATTGCCCTGCATGACAGGCTGGCGCAATTTCTTGGCGCAGCTGATGGCGGCATCATCGAATACCGCTACGTCGACGCCGTCAAACTGGCCGGACATTCCTGCCCGACCGTGGCCGGGGCTTATCTGCTCACCAGCCGGGTCCTGACCGCACTCTACCCGGACGAGTTGCCGGAACGCGGCGAAATCCACGTCGCTTTTCGCGAGGCGCAAGAAAGTGGTGTTGCCGGCGTCATCGCTGCTGTCATCGGGTTGATTACCGGCGCGGCAGGCATCGGTGGATTCAAGGGCATCGCCGGAAATTTTACCCGGCGCAATCTGCTTGCCTTTGAGTCCCTCGACCTGTCGGATGAAATCTGCTTCACCCGCACGGATAACCAAGCAAGCATCAGCGCTTCACTTCACCTGCAGCACGTCGAACCCGACGCACGTATGGCGCCTCTGCTGCAGCGCCTGCTGGCTGGTGAACGTGACCCGGTGGTTGCTGACGTTTTTGCCACGTTGTGGCAGGATCGCGTGCGACGGATTCTGATCGATCACTTTGATGACGCCCGACTGGTTAGCCTGACCTAAGAGAGCTATCTTCGCCCCCAATTCGGCATATAATTAATTCATCCAGTCTTCAATGGTCAATCCGATTTCCATCCATTTCGTCTGCTAGGGAGAATATTATGCGCCCCATGAAACTGCTTTCAATGAGTGTACTTTCTGCGATGCTGGGCGTCATTTCCATAAGCGCCAGTGCGCAGCAGAAACTTTTTGTCTACACCTCGATGAAAGAATCGATGGTCGGTGAGCTGAAAACGGCTTTCGTCAAAAAGCACCCTGACATCAAAATTGATTTCCAGTCCGCCGGCGCAGGAAAACTGATGGCCAAGATTGCCGCCGAGCGCGAGTCTGGCAAGATCATGGCTGACGTGCTGTGGACTAGCGAGGTTCCGGATTTCTACCAGTTGAAGGCGAACGGACTGTTGCTGCCCTTCATTCCGACCGAAACGAAGGCGCTGCTCAATCCACTGCCCGATTACGACGGCTCATTTACCGCGGTGCGCCTTGGCACACTGGGCATCGCCTACAACACGCGGAAGATCACGGAAGCACCAAAAACCTGGGCTGACCTGCAAAAACCAGCCTTCAAGGGGGCGTACGGCATCGCCAATCCGGCGCTCTCCGGCACGGCCTACATGAGTGTGGCGGTTCTCTCCAAGACCTTCGGCTGGGCTTACTTTGAAGGATTGCGTGCCAATGGAGCCAGGATGGGCAAGGGTTCCGGGCAGGTAATCGATGACACGGCATCCGGCGACCTGCTGGCCAGTCTGGCCGTCGACTACATCACGCTCGACAAGATCGAGAAAGGCGCCACGCTGGCGCTGGTCTACCCGCCGGAAATGCTGGTCATTCCCAGCCCGGTGGCGATCTTCAAGAACAGTCCCAATGTCGAGGGGGCGAAGAAGTTTGTCGACTTCCTGCTCTCCAAGGAAGGTCAGACGATCATCGCCAACGAAGGCACCTTGCCGGTACGGGCCGATGTGAAGATCCCAGAGCGTTACAAGCTCCCACCGGTTGAAGAAGCCCTCAAGCGCGCCATGAAGATCGACTACCAGCAAATCATGGCCGAGAAGGAAGCGACCATCAAGAAATTTACTGACATCATGCAGAAGTGACCTCCTGCTTATGGCGAAGATTACGATTGACGGTGTCGGCAAACAGTACGCTGGCCGTCAAATACTCTCCGGCCTGTCGCTAGAAATCAATGATGGCGAGTGTTTCACGTTGCTCGGACCGTCCGGCTGCGGCAAGACGGTTCTGATGCGGCTGATTGCCGGTTTCGAGACACCGGACAACGGCAGCATCTCGATTGGCGGCAATACCGTGGCCAGCGCAACAACGGGGAAAATGCTCGCGCCTGACAAGCGCGGTCTGGGCATGGTCTTCCAGGATTACGCCGTGTGGCCGCACATGAGCGTCTTCGACAATGTGGCCTACCCGCTCAAACTGGCCGGGGTCGAGGCGACATCGTTGCGTGAGCGAACGATGCGCGCCATTAGCCTCGTCGGTCTGCACGGACTCGAAGCGCGGCTGCCCTCGCAACTCTCTGGCGGTCAGCAACAGCGTGTGGCGTTGGCGCGTGCGTTGGTTTCCGAACCGCAGTTGCTCTTGCTCGATGAACCTCTAAATAATCTTGACGCCAACCTGCGTGAAGAAATGCGTTTCGAAATCAAGGCACTGCAAAAGAAACTGGGCATTACCATCCTATATGTAACGCACGATCAGGAAATTGCGCTGGGCATCTCTGATCGTATCGCCGTCATGGACGAAAGCGGCGTGTTGCGTCAGATCGGCGCGCCAGAAGAAGTCTACGAGCACCCGGCCGACGACTTCGTTTTCCGCTTTCTCGGCATCGCCAACTTCCTGCCGGTACGCCGCGACGGCGCAGCGCTCTATATCGGTGGCTCGTCGGCGCGCTGGGTCGGGCAAGCGCCGGACAAGCAGGGTGGCCAACTGACGGCCGGTTTTCGCCCGAGCGACGTCATCCTGGCGCGTGACGGGGAAGGCCTACCGGCCGTCATCCGCCGCGCCAGTTTCCTTGGCGCGCAGGTCGATTACCTGATCGACATTGCCGGCACCCTGATCCGTGCTGCCCTGCCAAGCCATGAGTGCCTCAAGCGCAATTTGCTGTTTGTTGAGGGCGACGACTGCCGCGTGAGTCTGGCCACCGTGCAATGGTTTGAAGGTCACATTGTCGCTGCAGGGAAAGTGTAGCAATGAGTACAAAAACACAATCGCGCTTCGGCACCCCCGAATTGCTGTTTGGCCTTTCGGTGGCCATTCTGGTCATTGTGGTGGCCGTCCCCATGCTGCTGATTTTTTTCAACGCCTTCTGGGTTGATGGGCATTTCAACGTCGTCGACGTGGTCAAGGTCCTGCAGCACCCCGAAACCTACAAAGCACTCGGCAATTCGCTGATTCTCTCGGTCGGCGTGACTATCACCGGAACCATCGTCGGCACCTTCTTCGCTTGGCTCGTCACACGCACCGACCTGCCGTTCAAGAAGACGATGAAGCTGCTGTTTCTGGTGCCCTTCATGCTGCCCGCCTTCATCGGCGCACTGGCTTGGAAGATGCTGCTCTCGCCGCGCGCCGGGTATATCAACGTCTTTTTCATGGACGTGCTCGGCTTCGACGGCCCGATCTTCGACATCTACACGTACGCCGGAATCATCCTCGTCGAAACGATGTATCTCTTCCCCTTCGTCTTCATCCAGGTCAGCGGCGCGCTGGAGCGCATGGATCCGACGCTTGAGGAATCGGCACGGATTTCTGGGGCGGACCTGTTCACCATCACGCGCAAGATCACCATCCCGCTGGTGCTGCCATCCATCCTCTCCGGCGCCTTGCTGATCATGCTCTATTCGATGGCGCATTTCGGCACGGTCGCCGTGCTCGGTGTCGAAACCGGTATTTACAACATCCCGGTACTGATCTACGAAAAAATTCACCAGAGCGCCGGCAGTTTCGACTCCATCCGCACCGCCACCGTGCTGGCTACGGTACTGGTCATCACTGCTGCGCTGATCCTCTGGCTGCAGAATCGCGTCCTCAGCAAAGGGCGTTACCAGATCATCGCCGGCAAAAGCTTCCGCCCGTCCGAATTGAAACTGCGCGGCTTGCGAACGCCCCTCTTCGTCTTCTGCATCCTCTATATCGGCTTTACCATCGTCCTGCCGACGGCCACCATCTTCCTGGTCGGCGGGCTGAAAACCTACGGCCTGCCGTTTGCTGCCGAGAACTTTACCTGGGCCAACTACTATCACATCCTCTTCGAGTGGGATCTCACGCGCGATGCCATCTGGAACAGCATCAGCCTGGGGCTGGCCTCCGCGCTGATCGCCATGTTTGCCGGGGTGATCATCTCCTACGTCATTGTCAAGATGAAGGTGCGCGGCAAGGGCATTCTCGAATTTCTCGGCATGCTG
>JBBRDR010000059.1:0-17327 GCA_038203745.1 Burkholderiales bacterium
ATGTGTTGCGGTATGGCCTGCAGCCAGGTGTTGTATCCGTCGGAATAGTCACTCGACGGGGTGAGTAGCTTGATGACGCTTCCCATCGAGCGTTCGCTACTGAGAAGCAAACGCTGATCGATGCCATTCTTTACCGGATCAGCGAATCGACCGGAAAAATCGCGGGCGAGAATGGCCGCGACGGCGTCCATATCCTGCTCCAGGTTCGGGACGTAAACATATCCCACCAAGATGGCATCCGAAATCGCTTTTGAGATTTCTGACTTCCCGCCACCGGAAACTGTCGCCGGCTTGTGACATGCCGTGACGTCAGCCGAGGTGCCAACGAGATTCCATTGCCGTGGATCGGCTTTCAAGGGTTCCATATGCACCCGGTAGCCATTGGGCCCCAAGTATGTTTTTCCGGCTTGCAGTTTGATCTTGGATCGCTTGCCATCGACCGTAGTCCATGACACGCTTCTCGCTTGCATGCTGTAGGTGGACTTCTCGGGTACCAGCACAATGTGTTTTTGGGTACGGTCTAGGGCATGCCCTTCAGGCTGGAGTGCAAAACGTTCCGCATCGCGTTTCAGGACATCGCTCAACGAATATTTTTCACCTTCGGTCAGGTCGGTATATTCCTGCCCCTCGTTATAGCTCGGAAAAACAAGCGCTCCGCCTGCATGTTCTTCTTCAGCCGAGCCAAACAGATTGGCTGAATAGCTGATCTGTGTTTTGACTTCCTTCTTGCAGTAGCCAAAGTAGTTATCTGCAATGAGGGTCACCACAACGCCGCTCTTATCGCGGGCGCACAGCTTGAATGCATTTCCACCGTTATAAAGTTCGGTCTCGCTCTTGTAGCACATGCCATCGCGCCGCTGAAGCGGCGTCGCATTATCCCAGTGCGGCAGGCCGAGTTGCTGTTTGGTGGCATGCGTAAGATGCGGGGCAAGAATCACGCAACCGGTGTGCCCAGTCCAGTGATCGGGATTGAGCGAGGCGTCGTTCTCGGGCAAATAGGGATCACCCGCGTTACCGAAGATATTTTCCAGAAAGTCGAGGTTGGCGACCATTCCACCTGGGATGAAGAAACGGGTTTCCATCCGCTTTTCTGTCGTAAAACCCGGTACGGCTGGCACCACTAGCGGACGCAAAAGCATCGAAACAAAACACGCGGCCTGAACCGGCTCGTTCGCTGTAAATGGCAGGCGCAGCGACTCTTCGGGTGGATTGATCGCCAAAGATAACAATCGCGAAAAAGCCAGTTTTGGCACAGCCAGTTTGTCGTCGGGGATCGGCAAGCCTCCTTCAACAAGGTGAAAAACTCCCGCCGTCGTACGGCGATCACTCGCCGGATTGTGAAGGACACCATTGCGCAGCCGATAACTGCTGAGCAGCGGCGACTTGAAATGATCCCCACTAGCCGGAAGCGACAAACCCCGTGCCAAACCGGGCTGGTCGAGCACTAGGGTGCGTCCGGGCAACTGCGGTACGGTGCCGGCATCTCTTAGATATTCGTTCAGAAAGTTCTGAATCCGCGCATCGGTCGGACAAAGTCTGTAGGCAAGGCGCCGCGTCAGTTCCCGCTGGCGTGCAAGAATCGGCTCCATCAGTCCCGACACGGCGGCGCCGCTCGTGTCAGTCGCGAGCGGCAAACCGAGCAGCGCAAGACGCAAATTGATAGCCGCATTCAGGTTTTCGGGAATGATGGTGGAGGAAACCGGGGTGGGACAGTCTGTGGAATTCATTTTCAACTCATATAAGTGTGGTTTGGATACGTTCTCTGCACTCGACCCGATGGCTTGCCGAATCGCTATATCGGTTCGACTGACCCATCCGCGGTGCCGAAACCGTAAAAAACCTGAGGAAGCGGCACGAGCATAATTATCAATAGAACATCTCATAATGTACAATTAAATAAATTAGTAACTTCCATTTGTTTTTACTTATACATTCCGCGACGCCGGATTACCTTCCGCCAACTTGAGACGTTCACGGCAGTTGCTCGCCTGAACAGTTTCAGCAAGGCGGCCGAGGTGCTTCACCTGACCCAGCCGGCTGTGTCAATCCAGATCCATCAGGTTGTCGAGGCCATCGGCCTTCCGCTCTTCGAACGCAATAGACGCGAGTTCTTGCTGACTTCAGTGGGTTAGGAACTGCTGTCTACGGTCCGCCGTCTGAACGACACCTGGAATCGCTTCGAGTCAGCTTTCAATGGGCTTAAAGGACTGAAGCGCGGCAAATTGCGTGTCGGGCTTGAGATGACTTCCAAGTATTTTTTACCGCGTATGCTCGGCTCCTTCTGTCAGCGTTACCCGGAAATTGAAATCGAGCTGGAGATCGCTAACCGTAGCAAGATTGTCGATCGCCTGCGTAGCAACGAAGACGATTTGTACGACATGTTCTACCCGCCCGAGGACATGGATATCGTCACGCAACCGATTGATTAACCAGAAACCATCTCTCCGTAACCCGCCAAACATTACACCAGCACACTGAGGAAGCAAGCACCCGGGGGCTTCTTGCTGTTTTTGCATGAGCCCCGACTGGCCCGTTATTTCGATTCGAGCAGTTTAACGAGGGTGTGCAGCACGATATTAACTGGTGTGCGAACCCCCAACGCTTGCCCTTTGCGTATGACGTAGCCATTGATATGATCAATTTCACTGCGCTTGTGGCGCGCCAGATCTTGCGCCGTCGATGAATACTGAGCCGGCACCGTCTTCGCGATGCGCTGAACCGCTTCCCAAGTATCCCCGGGGACACTCACCCCGTCCGCCTTTGCGACATCAAGGCATTCCTGCGCCACATCACGCATCACCTCTTCAACCCCCTCGCCCTGAATCAGCCGGCCATAAGGCAACTGGGTTATGGCGGAGATGGCGTTGTAGGCACAATTGAGGATCAGCTTGGCCCACAGGGCACCAGGCACATTATCGGATACCTGTACCGCAATCCCGGCTTCGGCAAACAGCGCAATACATTCATTACTGAACGTTGACGGCCCGATAACCAGCTCTCCACGACCGTGGTGTTTGACATGCCCTGGCCCGGCCATTTCGGTGGCCACGTAAACCACAACCGGCACCACAATCTGCGGCAACAAGGCTTGCAATCGCTCGGCATTGTCGACACCGTTCTGAAAACTCAGCACGACGGCATCCGGCTCAAGATGAGGCAGAATTTCCTGTGCGGCCATTTCGGTATCGGTCGACTTGACACAGAAGAGCACAAGCTTTGCCCCACGCACCCCGCTCGCCTCCGTGCAGGCCGCCATTGGCACATGCATCCGAAACGAGGTGGTATCCATGAGCAGGCCGTCGCGGCTTACGGCGTCCACATGTTGCGCTCGACCAATCAACACTACCTCATGGCCGGAACGAGCCAACAAACCGCCGTAGTAGCAACCCACTGCACCTGCGCCCATCACCGCAATTTTCATGTTGATTTACCCTGTTTTATGAATGTGCAAAAGAATGATCCAGCCAGATCGTCGAGGCCATGCGCCCGGTCTGGCCATCGCGTCGGTAGGAGAAGAAACGTTCCGGATCACCGACCGTGCAGAACGATCCGCCAAAAATCCTATCGACGCCCTGGCGCGCAAGACGCTGGCGCGCCAGCATATAGATATCGGCCAGCCATTTGCCTGATAGTGATGGTTTGAATGCTGACGCTGCATTTTCATCCATTGCAACGAAAGCCGTACGCACCTCGCTACCGACCTCAAAAGCCAGCGGCCCAATCGCCGGCCCCAACCATGACATGAGGTTCTTTCCCGGCACACCCATGGCGGCGACGGTTTCTTCCAGCACGCCAGCAAGCAAGCCGCGCCAGCCCGCATGCGCTGCGGCCACCACTGTTCCGGCATCATCGCAAAGCAGTACCGGCAAGCAATCGGCGGTCATCACCGCACACACCACGCCGGCCTTGCGCGTGAAGGCGGCATCGGCCTGTGGTGGCTGTTCAATCCCAATATAATCCGCGGCGTCGACAACCCGTGTGCCATGCACCTGATTGAGCCAGAGCAGTTGCCCGTTAATCGACGCCATCACTATGGCCCGGTTGCTTGCCACAGTGCCCGGATCATCACCAACGTGCGCTCCTAAATTGAGGCTCGAATAAACGCCCTGACTCGTGCCACTATTACGGGTCGTCATAAGGCAACGCACACTTGCAGGCGCCGGCCAGTCGGGCACCAGAAAATCATGACTACTCGACGTCATCCTCATCGCCTTCGCCGTTATCACCATCGCCATAGGCGTAAATGATTTCCGGCCCGTCTTCGAGTTCGTCGTCCCAATCCTCGTCGTTGGCGTCCTCTTCAAGCGCACGCGCTTCAAAAGCCAACATACGTGCTGTTTGAATCAACTCAGCCATATCCTCAGGCACATTTGATTTCCAGAGCATCGTCTTGCCGCTGGCCGGATGGACCAACCCCAGGCGCCGGGCATGCAGTGCCTGGCGATGGAACGCCGGGCCGGCCGGTATTCGGCTAGTCCCTCCGCCATAAACCTGATCACCAACCAGAGGGTGGCCGATGGAGGTCATGTGCACACGAATCTGATGGGTTCGACCGGTTTCAAGCGCACATTCAACCAGCGTGCAATCAATAAAACGTTCAACGATGCGGTAGTGCGTTCGAGCCGGCTTGCCGGTTTTAACCACGGCCATTTTTGTGCGTTGTGTCGGATGGCGGCCAATCGGCGCATCGACCGTATCGCCACGTTCGACGTTGCCGCGTACCAGCGCCTGATAGTAGCGTTTTACGGTACGTGCCTGCATCTGCCGTACCAGATCCGTTTGCGCCTCCAACGTCTTGGCCACAACCATCAGACCGCTGGTGTCTTTGTCGAGTCGATGCACAATCCCGGCACGCGGCACCATGTTTAGATTTGGCGCATGGTAAAGCAAGGCGTTAAGCAACGTCCCGGTCCAGTTGCCACTGCCCGGATGCACGACCAAACCCGCCTGTTTGTCGAGCACAAGCAGGGTGTCATCTTCGTGGACAATATTGAGTGCAATGGCCTCGGGCGACGAAGATTGCGTATGCTCATCAAGCGCTTCGGCCAATTCAATGCGTTCACCGCCCCAAAGTTTCTGTTTTGGTTCGCTGACAATCACACCGTCTACACTCACTCGTCCTTCACGTATCCAGTTTTGCAGGCGATTTCTCGAATGCTGTAGCCGCAAGCGGGCAAGCACCTGATCCAGACGCTGCCCACCGCAATCGGCAGGAACGCTCAGAGCAAGCCGGAGGTTTGCGCTATAATCTGCCCGCTCGGCGTTCTCATTGATGTTTTCTGAGGGCGGATCGACTTCTGTTTTTTTATGTGGAATTTTCATCATGCGTAGTTTAGCGGTTATCGCAGCGCTTTTCCTCGCCACCTTCTTCGCCGGGTGCGGTCTCTTACCCGAACAGAAGGATGAAACCATCGGCTGGTCAGCCAACAAACTATACTCCGAGGCCAAGCAGGCACTGAATGATGGCTCCTACGAAAAGTCGATAAAATATTTCGAAAAGCTTGAATCGCGTTATCCTTATGGCCGTTTTGCCCAGCAGGCGCAGATCGATATCGCTTACGCCTATTGGAAGGATAACGAACCGGCCTCCGCCGTTGCTGCATGTGATCGCTTCATTAAACTGCACCCGAATCACCCGAACGTCGACTATGTTTATTATTTGCGCGGTCTGGTGAACTTCAACGAAGACTTGGGGCTGCTTGGTTTTATCAGCCAGCAGGACATGACCGAACGTGACCCCAAAGGCGCCCGGGAGTCCTTCGATGCATTCAAAGAACTTATCACCCGTTTCCCGGACAGCAAGTACACGCCGGATGCCATTCTGCGCATGAAGTATCTGGTTAATGCGCTGGCTTCCCTCGAAGTGCACGTTGCCCGCTACTACATGAAACGCGGCGCCTACGTGGCTGCCGTCAACCGTGCGCAATACGCATTAAAAAACTACCCGGAAGCGCCGGCAACGGAAGAAGCCCTGTTCATTATGGTCAAGGGTTACGACCTGATGGGCATGACTGAACTACGCGACGACGTTGAACGCGTAATGCGCAAGAACTATCCAAACAGCGTGTATTACACGCGCGGACTGGAGCGTAAAGAACCGTGGTGGAAGCTCTGGTAGCCTAAAGCACAGTGGTCGTTGTGCTGCAGATTCGTCCCCAGCTTGATTTGACCTGAAAGAAGGCACTGATTCTTCTGCGGATCAGATCGCGAAACATGCAGCGTCGTGATCGCCTCATATCCAGACGAGTCGAGTAACAGAACCCACATTGCCATACACGTACGCCAACTGAAAAAACTCGGCGGCCAACTTGCACACTTCGTCTTCACCGGCCTGCAAGAGAATATAGCCCGGTTCTGCTGGCCACGTGTCATCATCTGCGAGATTGAAGGAAGGCAAATAAGTCCAGTGGCAACTTTGCAAACGATCCATCAATCGTTGATGACGTAACGGGTTTTCTTTGTCACAGCGAATGCCGCCAGGATTGAATGCAGTAACAATTCCCCAAGAAGCAAAGCCTTGCTTGCTCAAAAAATCATCAAATTCGGGGCTTGATACACCGATACGCAAATCAAATACGCTATCGGGTGACTCAACCCGGTAAATTGTTGCCCGGAATGCGGCTTCAAGCGTTTCCGTTTTCACCATCCTTTATTCCTCGGTATCGACCGGCTCAGGCTGCTCAAATTCTTCCAGATTACCCAGCCTGGCTTGCGCATCAATCACCGGTAACGCTTCAACACCTTTTAGTTTGCGCTCGATCTGACGTGTGCGCACGCCAGCAGATTCTATGCTCCGGGTAGCTTGCTCAAGTTTTTTTCGGGTCGCTTCAAGCACCTCACCAAACTTGCCAAATTCGGTCTTGATTGCCCCCAGTACGCCCCAGACTTCTGAAGAACGCTGCTCAATGGCCAGCGTTCGGAAACCCATTTGCAGACTATTAAGCAAGGCCGCCAGTGTCGTCGGACCGGCAATGCTGATGCGAAAATCGCGTTGCAGACCATCGGCCAGCCCGGCGCGGCGCAAAACTTCGGCATACAGCCCTTCGGTCGGCAAATAGAGAATCGCGAAATCCGTGGTGTACGGCGGCTCAACATACTTCTCCCGGATTTTCTTCGCTTCATCGCGCAGACGCATTTCGAGCGCCTTGGCGGCCAACTCAACGGCCACAGGATCGGCACGCTCCTGAGCCTCAACTAGGCGCTGATAGTCCTCCATCGGGAACTTGGCATCGATCGGCAACCACACCGGACGCTTGTCATCCTCACCCATCTCACGCCCGGGCAGGCGTATGGCAAACTCAACGCGCTCTGCGCTATTGGGTCGGGTAATTACATTTTTCTCATATTGTTCGGCGGTCAACACTTGATCCAGCAATGCTTCCAACTGCACCTCACCCCAGGTTCCGCGGGTCTTGACATTGGTCAGCACCTTCTTAAGATCACCCACACCCGCAGCCAAGGTCTGCATCTCGCCCAAGCCTTTGTGCACCTGTTCCAGGCGCTCACTAACCAGCTTGAACGAGTCACCCAGCCGCTGTTCCAGCGTCGCATGCAATTTCTCATCGACTGTCTTGCGCATTTCTTCAAGTTTGCTGGCGTTATCCGCCTGCATGGCGCCAAGGCGTGATTCAATCGACAAGCGCAACTGTTCGAAACGCTGCTCATTGCTTTGCGTCAGACGCGCCAGTTGTTGGGCAAACGACTCGAGCTGCTGTCCTTGCAGCGTCCCAAGTTGCCCGACTTGAGTGGACAGTGTTTTGGTCAGCCGATCCAGCGCTTGCGATAGCTCTTCACGATCCCCGCGTGCAGCGGTTGCAGCGTCCTGGCGTCCTCGCGCCATTTCCTGACGCAATTCCCGCTCGACACGCTCCAACCCGGCTTCCAGGGAACGGAAGGCAGAACCCAGCGAATCATTTTCTCGTCCTGATCGCTGCAACACCAATAGTTGCAGGATCAGCACTAAAACACCCATGGCGACTAAGCCATACAGCAAAAACTCACTCATTATTTTCCTTGAAAAACATCCGGTACCGACAACTTACTTCAATGAAAAGTCAGCCCGGCTACCCTTTGTTTTTCCTTCCGACGCAGCCTTGTTACCCTCGTCAAGCTTGGTCGGCAACAGGAAAAGGCGTTCGGCGGGCACTTCATGTGCCAGCAACCAATCCCGGACAACCTTGGCGCGCCGATCACCCAACGCCCACAGATCTTCTTCATTCACGGCCGAGTGGGTGATGATGAGTTTCTCCATTTCGACAACCGGGATACTCTTTACCATGCCAACCATATTGCGGGGCTTGGGGAATTTCTCATCACGATAGACGCGTTCAAGTAGATCCGGGTACTCCTGCGGTGTCACCTCCACAGAACCAGCAGCGCCTGTTTCAACACCCCTCTTCGTCAGATCTTCACGCTTGAGCGCACGAACCTTGCGTTCGATACCGGCAATCTTCAAGCCTTCACGATCCTGCTCCATGTCAACGCGCCCTGCAATCTCCAGCTTGAGTGCCGGACGGTCGAGCAATGCCTTGGTCAGATTCTCCAGTTTAGGTTGATTCTCAGGCGTAATAACTGCACGGCCGACATTAAATTCGACATAGGATAACTCTTCTCCACTTCCAAACAGCGAACCCAGCAGGGCGAAGGGCGAGGTCACCGCCTTGACAAAGAGATTGACGATAACCTTGGTGAGCAGCCCGCCGATGCTAAATTGCGGATCGTTGAGTGAGCCGGAAATCGGCAGGTTAAGATCAATCTCCCCATCCCTGTTCTTCAACAGGGCAACGGCAAGCTTGACCGGAAGTTTCGTTGCCTCCGGGCTATCCACCGGATCACCAAAAGTTAGCTGATCCAGGAATACCCTATTCTCGGCCTCGAGCTGCTTGTCTTCGATTTTGTACTTGATAAAAAGGGATAGCTTGCCTTTGGCGATGGAATAACCCGCGTACTTTCCTGAATAGGGTGAGAAGGAGGTCATTTCAATCCCCTTAACATCCGCCTGGATGTCCAGTTTTGGCTGAACTGCGAGCGGATTCAAGCTTCCTGCCAAATTCAGCGGCGCCACGTTGTCATAATTACCGCGCAGTTCGATACTGGCAATGCTATCCGCATCCGTTGACAGGCCGGTAATGCGACCGCCAATCTTCATGAGATTAGCCGTGTAGTTCGGCTTCACAAAGTTATCAGTGAAACGCACACTGCCACCTTGCAAGGTTACCTTGCCGATTTTGACCGGCATCAGCGGCTCGCGCTTGGACTCGACACTAACCACCGCCTTCCCTTCGCCGGAGGCCGCCGTCCCGGCCGGCTCGGGAAACGGTGCCTCAGATACAACCTCGGCAGACGTCTCATCCTTGTGCACAATCTGCAAGAGGTTAAGTTTACCTTCCGGGCTGACAATGACGCGTGCAAAGAAGTCGGTTAGCGCGATTTCTCCGACTGAAATCGAGCCCGGCATGAGGCTCACATCAACCTGATCAAGGGAAATCGACTTCCAGCGCAGAAAATCAGCCGAATTTGCCTTATCAACCGCCTGAAAATTTCCGATCATCAACTGACCCGTAAAACCGCCGGCAAACGGCGCGGCGCCACCCTTGGATGCCGCATCCTGCCGAACCTTCAAATTACCATTCAACGTTACCTGTCCGCGCGTCACGTTAATGTTCAACTTTTCCGTGAAATAGGGCTGAAACGGGATCAATTCGATCATTTTCACGTCAAGATCCAGATTCGCTTCTGGCGGATACGGCGTCACGTCACCGCTCACAGCAACCTCACCATTGCTGTTCAAAATAAGACTTGCGGCGAGTTTCGCAGCTTGCCCCTCTTCTGACGACAGATCCTTGAGCTGGATATTGACCTTCTCGAAGCGCTGTACCGACACCGGCGACTTGCCATAGTCCTCAAAGGTCAGTTTGCCTTGGTCGATACGCAATTCGCCCAGCGTCCATGAGAGTGGAACATCAGGCAGCGAGGTGCTTTTCTGAGCATCCGGTTTCTGGTCGGCCGCCAGATTTTCGCGCAAGAACTCGACCCAGTTGACGAAACGCGGACCACCCATCCGGGTATGCGCTTCCGGCGAACTGATCACGACACTATCAACGGCAAAGCGCCGGGCCAGCAAATCAGCCGAGGAAACGTCGACACGCAGTGAGTCGAACGATAGCAAGGGGATATCCTTCCCCTCATTGACTTGCAATTTGTTGATGATCACCGAACCCGAAAGCTTGAGCGTGGCAGGCTTATTTTTGCGCTGAATGAACGAGAGTTTAAGATCACTGTCGAGCGCACCGGACGGCACGGTAATCGGCAGCTTGAACGGTGCATAGTCGACAAATCGCGCCAGGGGCAAGGCATCTAACGCCAGCTCTACTTCGCTTTCCAGAGAATCGTCAAAAGGCTTGCTCTTCCCCTTGATCTCAAGCGGCGCGCCGTTAATCTTGGCCGAGAACGCCGGTTCGACAAACGATTGAGTTGCGTAGGCCATGTTTGAAACGAAAGGCAGCGTCAGCTTGATATCGCTTACCTCATGTTTTTCATTTACCAGCCGGTCATTGAACTCAATCAGCCCCCCGGTCACCTGAATGTTGTTAAGCGAAAAAGACGGCGGCGGATCGTTGCTCTTCGGTTTAGCCATGAATTCATGAATCAGGTCGGAGAAGTTATAATGCTCAGCCGACAAGCGCACGACCTTGAGTGTTGGATTCACCAATCTGATTTCATTCACCACCGGCCCACCGCGAAATAGGGAGCTGAATGCAAGATTCAGATACAGGCTGTCAAATCCGACAAATGTCTCATCACCCTCTCGTTCTTTGATGCTTACCCCCTCCAGCATCACGGAAAGCGCGTAGGGATTAATGCTGACACTTTTGACGGTGACCGGGCGGTGAACTGCTTCGCCAAGCTTTTCAAGTAATGTTGATTTAACAAAAGGCGGCAAGACAAAAAAACCAAGCACCCCGACAAGCAGAAACACAATCAGTATCCGCAAACCGTATTTTTTTGTTTTTGCAGATTTCAGTGCCGTCATAAAACGGGCTTGAAGCTTTTCATTATTGACCATGATATTCATGCCGTAATTTTGCAGTAGAAGGCTAAATTTATCACGAACACGCCACGAATGAAGCTGCAATACGGGATCAAAATTAGCCACGGGCGCTTTAATGGCAATCAGGCTAAAATGGCGGCCTACATGACATTCCTATTATAAGGTCAGGATGAAGACTCTCGTCATCGAAGACAGCAGAAGCAGCCTGAAGCTCCTTTGCGAACATATTCGAAAAATTGGCATTACACCCATTCCGGCTCAAACCGGATCGGCCGGCATTGACCTCTTTCTTAAGGAACGTCCGGACCTCGTGCTGCTTGACATCATCATGCCTGATCTCGATGGCTACGAAGTCGCACGTCAAATCAGACAGCTGGAACCTCCGGGTGAATGGACACCGATCATTTTCCTGAGCTCACTCAGCAAGGATCAGGATATCGAGAAGGGCATCGCCGCAGGTGGAGACGACTATCTCCTCAAACCGATCAGCGAAGTGGTTCTGGCCGCAAAGATTCGCGCCATGCAGCGCATTATTCAGATGCGCCAGTCACTGCTCGTTCTTACTCGCAAACTTGATGCCGCCAATCAGGAGTTGAAACGGCTGACATCGCTTGACGGGCTCACCGGCATTGCCAATCGCCGTCACTTTGACGAAGTGCTGATGCGTGAATGGCGACGCGCCATGCGTAAGGGCGATGAAATTTCAATTCTCATGTGCGACATCGATTTCTTCAAACTGTACAACGACACCTACGGGCACCAGAGTGGTGACGAGTGTCTGCGTCAAATCGCACATACGTTGGCCAATGCCATGGATCGTGGTGGCGACCTTTTAGCCCGCTATGGCGGTGAAGAGTTTGTTGCCGTTCTGCCGGGAACTACCCTGTACGGCGCCTCATTTGTGGCAGAACAGATGCGCCAGGCTGTGAGTAAGTTGGCCATCCCTCATCCCGGAACATCGTTTGCCCATGTTACGGCCAGCTTTGGTGTCGCGTCCGCCGTGGCCATGCCGGAAACCAATCCGCAAAACATCGTCGGCGCTGCCGATCTGGCGCTCTACAAAGCCAAGCATGGCGGGCGAAATCGCGTGTGCCAGACGACATCCCTTGATCCGCAAGAGCATTGAGAAAACAAATCAGTCCCTTCTCCTGCCCTGAAAGCTCTGATTGTTGTCGGCATTGACTTGATGCGCACCTTGCTGCGCAGCCAAAACCACCGGATCATTGGCGGCGCCAGTAATGGGCAGACTGCATCCGTCGAAAAAATGATTAACCTTTTAGAAGCCGTTCTTCCACTCACGCAATACGGAAAACACAGTAACGGAATCGACACAATCTGACGTTTTTGCAACTCGACTCTGTGCTGATGCAATAACTTCCGGCTCGCTGCAACGCAAAAATGGATTGGTCGCTTTCTCAGTCTCGATCGTAAACGGCACGGTGGCCAAGCCCTTGGCGCGCACTACCGTCACCTCATCCACACGCTCCCTTAAACGACGATTACCCGGTTCAACCGCCAGCGCAAAGCGCAAATTGGCCTCGGTGTATTCGTGAGCACAATATACGGTGGTTTGATCGGGCAAGGCGGCCAGTCGTGCCAGTGAATCGTGCATCTGTGTCGGCGTCCCTTCGAATAGTCGACCACAACCGGCAGCAAAAAGGGTGTCGCCACAGAATAGGCTCCCGCAACCATAATAGGCCAGATGACCTAGCGTATGTCCGGGTACCGCAAACACCTGGAACTCGACGCCCAACGCATCAAGGCAGATCGTTTCACCGCCGGACAAAGGCTGTGTAAGGGCTGTGATAGACTCGGACGCCGGCCCGTACACCTCGGCCGGATAATGCGCCAGCAAACTCGCCACTCCGCCCTGATGATCGGCATGGTGATGTGTTACAAGAATGGAGGTCAGTGTCAAACCTTCCCGCTCAAGTACTTCAAGCACGGGGCGTGCATCGCCGGGATCAACCACAACGGCTGAAGCGCCTTTGCGCAACAGCCAGATATAGTTATCCTTGAAAGCTGGAACTCTAATGATGTCAAACATGGGTTGATTGTGGAAGAACTGCAGAAAATGTCAATTCCCGGAATCGACGGCTGGCTTAATACGCCTCAAGGACGTTACATCATGGCGTGGGAGCAAGGCAAAATCGACGCGCTGGTAGCCGATCTGTTCGGCTACAACGCCCTTCAAATTGGCCTGCCTCAATATGATCTACTCGCCCAGAACCGCATCCCGCTGCGCCAGATTGCCGGGGAATCAGGATCGGTTGATGTTCTCTGCGACCTGCGCGAACTGCCCTTTGCAACAAACAGCATTGATCTGGTCGTCATGCCGCATATCCTCGAGTTTCACGACGCACCCCACCAGATTTTGCGTGAAGTTGAACGTGTGCTAATTCCGGAGGGGCAACTGGTCATCACCGGATTCAACCCGATCTCGCTGTGGGGCTTGCGACGACGTCTGCCCAGCTGCGCGAACGAGTTTCCGACCAATGGTGATTACATCTCCGTGTTACGCCTCAAAGACTGGCTCCAACTACTCAGCTTTGAGGTCGAACGCGGTAATTTTGGTTGCTATGCCCCTCCCTGCCGCCAAGAGCGCTGGCTAAAACGCTGGCAGTTCATGGAAGCCGCCGGAGACCGCTGGTGGAGTTTTGCCGGCGGAATCTATCTCTTGCGTGCCGTCAAACGGGTGCATGGCATGCGCCTCATATTGCCGACCTGGAAACAAAAAGCAGCACCGCGCAAAGCACTCACTGCTGTTACTCATAAGGAAATTGAAGATCGTGGTCAATGAAAACATTATCAACATCTATGCCGACGGCGGCTGTCGCGGCAACCCTGGCCCTGGCGGCTGGGGTGTTCTCCTGAAAACAGGGGAAATTAAAAAGGAACTATGGGGCGGCGAGCCCGACACCACCAACAATCGCATGGAACTGACTGCCGTCATCCGCTCGCTTGAAGCCCTCAAACGCCCGGCCATCATTCATGTGCATACGGACTCACAGTACGTACAAAAAGGCATTAGCGAGTGGATTCATAACTGGAAACGCAATGGCTGGCGTACTTCTGACAAAAAACCGGTCAAGAACGCCGACCTCTGGCAAATTCTTGACGGTCTCGCCAAACAACACGACATCAAATGGCTATGGGTCAAAGGGCATGCCGGGCATCCGGGGAACGAACGCGCTGATGCGCTCGCCAATCGCGGCATCGACGAGTTGTTGGCCGCTCAAAAACTTTAAAAGCAGATAACCACGGAGTTCACGGAGAACACGAAGAGAAGCTAGGCGAGAAATATAATATTCCGTTTTTCTCCGTATTCTCCGTGCTCTTCGTGGTAAAACCCAGTATTACTGAATTTTCAAGCCAGAAAAAACATGCGCCAGATATTCCTCGACACCGAAACCACCGGCCTTGAACACAAGCTCGGACACCGCATCATCGAAATCGGCTGTGTCGAGATGCGTAACCGTCGCCTGACCAACCGCCACTTCCACCGCTACCTCAACCCTGAACGCGAGATTGATGCCGGAGCGCTCTCGGTACACGGCATCAGTCTTGAATTCCTGCAGGACAAACCCCGTTTTGCTGAAGTGGCTGCCGAGTTTCTTGACTTTGTGCGTGGCGCGGAACTCATCATTCACAACGCCGCCTTCGACATCGGTTTTTTGAATACCGAACTTGCTCGGCTCGACATGGCACCCATCGGCACGGTCTGCCATGGTGTGCAAGACACCTTGCGCATGGCCAAGGACTTGCATCCCGGCAAGAAGAACAACCTCAATGCGCTATGCGAGCGTTACGGGGTCGACAATTCGCATCGCACCCTGCATGGCGCCTTGCTTGACGCCGAAATTTTAGCCGAAGTCTATGTTGCGATGACCCGCGGTCAGGAAAGCCTGATCATGGATCTGAGCCAGGACACCACGCCTCAAACTGCAGCCGCTGCACAAGCGCAGTCCAGCGCCCCTCGAAAACCACAGTGCGTCATTACCGCCAGCGAAGACGAACTTGCTCAACACGAACTGGTTCTCGCGGCAATCCAGAAAGAAAGCAAAGGAAAATGCCTCTGGCTATCTACAGAGACTCCCGTCTGAATACATAACAGAAATTAACCCGAAAAAAAACCCGGGGATTTTCATGCCCGGGTTTGATTTGAATACTTCGGTTACTACGATTCACCACCACCGCTATTGCCACCGCTGGAAACAGCGCTGTTGCTAGAACTCCCTCCGCTTTCACCACCGGCGCTTCCACCGGCATGTCCTGCGGCACTGCCATCGTTGCTACTACCACTCTGTCCGCCACTACTCCCGCCACTCTCACCGGAATTACCGCCTACAGGCCCACCCGGTCGTTTCGGACGACGATGCTGCCGCTTGGGAGGCCGCCCCTCGGCTCGAACTTCCGGCGGACGGGTATCCGGCCTTGGGCCGTTGTTCCTCGGCGCCTGATTACGGTCTGGGCGACGTGCATGCGCGGGAGCGCCCTGACGCATTTCACCCGGCCGTTCATTCTGCCGGTCTGATTCCCGGTTGCCGGGTGCCGTACGGATTTCGAGTTCGTTCAACTCATCCCATTGCTCATCGGTGCGATCCCGCTCCGGAATGGCTTGAAGTTCGCGAATCCGGCGACGCGGATCAATAGTTTGTGGATCATTCATACCGACATTATGAACTACACGGTGCGCCACATTCAACTCTCGCAACAAAACAAGTTCTCCAAAAGCTGAAAACACCCCATCAAGCCACACAAACCACCCTATAATCCTTCTCTTTTTTGAGTTCGCCCCATGTGGTTCAGAAACCTCCAGATCTACCGCCTGCCCAAAAATTGGGCCATCGATGCCAGCCAGCTTGAAGAACAACTGTCCAAGGCGACGCTGCAACCCTGCAGCGCCAGCGAGCCGCAAAGCATGGGCTGGGTTGCACCCTGTAACGGGGGCGCCCTCGTTCATTCCGTTAACCGGCAGTGGCTTGTGGCACTTGGCGTTGAACAAAAGCTGCTACCCGCCTCGGTCATCAAACAAGTGGCCAATGATCGGGCCAAGGAAATTGAAGAAAGTACCGGTCGCCGTGTGGGTCGTAAAGAAATGCGTGACCTCCGCGAATCAACAGCCGTGGAACTGCTGCCGCGCGCCTTTATTTGTCGCCGCACCACATTTGGCTGGATCGATCCGGTCAATGGCTGGCTGATCATCGACGCGGCCGCTCCAGCCAAGGCGGAGGAATTTCTTGAACTTTTGCGCAAATCAGTCGACAGCCTGCCGGCCACACTGCTCAAGGTCATGCAATCGCCCTCGGCCGCAATGACCGGCTGGGTCGCTGAAGGCGAAGCACCAGGCGGCTTTACGCTCGACCAGGATCTTGAACTGCGCTCAGCTGAAAATTCGGCAGTGCGCTATGTCAAGCACACGCTGGAAGGCCAGGAAATTCGCCAGCACATCGCTGACGGCAAGGTAGTGACACAACTGGCGCTGACTTGGGGCGACAAGATTTCCTTTTTGCTCAACGAAAAAATGCAGATCAAGCGCCTCAGCTTTCTCGACATTCTCAAGGAACAAGCCGATGGTCAAGCCGAGAATGAGGACGAACGATTCGACATCGACTTCACGCTGATGACCGGTGAAGTCGCTCACCTGCTCGACGACCTCGTCGGCGCATTGGGTGGCGAAATAGTCGGGTAACACCGGCTGGTAATTATGCTGCCGGAAAATGCGCCGAGAACAAAGGAAGCCAATGAGTCACGGCCAAACCGGTGGTTTCTTTACCTGATTGAATGCCGCGACGGCAGCATCTACACCGGAATTACCACGGATGTGGCGGCGCGCTACGCTGCCCACGCTAGCGGCAAGGGCGCGCGCTACACGAAGTCACACCCGCCGGAAAGACTGCTCGCCAGCACCGAATACCCGGATCACTCCAGCGCCTTGAAGGCCGAATATCAGATCAAGCAAATGAAGCCGCAGGAAAAGCGGCAGTTTGCTGCTGAACTGGCTGGCGCTTAATTAAGGCTAATTTAAGTAGACGGCTCGAAAGCCAATAAACACGGGCACCTTGAAATTAAAGCCCTAGAAGCCAATAGGCATGCGCTTCTTCAGGCCACGATCTGGAGAACGCCTATTTACGGGCGTTTCGGGGCAGCGAGAGAATTCATTGCCCCGGACACCTTTGATACTGAGCTTCCCTTTGTATTTCGTCTGCCAAAGGGCGGATGTCATGCTACCCCTTTTTCCGGGGCTTGCTGACTGATCCAGTCTTCCAGCGTTCAC